>NZ_JBFTSN010000002.1:0-71463 GCF_056400045.1 Paenibacillus sp. 01L418 | reverse complement strand
GCCGCAGAGCTTTCTCTTTTATACGCTACTCCTTCCGATCAACAAGCGACTCCATCTCAACACATGCCATAATGAAAGCCCCGACGCCGTGCAGATCGTTCTGGCTCGTTGGGCGCGTGACGTAGTTTTCATAGTCGCCAGCCGAGGTGCCGATGCAAATATCCGGCAGGATGAAACGTCCCTGCTCGTCAGACTGCACCACTCGAACAAGCCCTTCAAACCCGCGCCTTGCCGCATCCAAGCACTCATCTCCTACAAGGCCAAGCTTGTAGGCTCTTGCTAGCGTATAAACGAACAAACAAGTACAAGAAGTTTCCAGCCAATTATCAGCCAAATGGCCTTTGTCCACGACCTGATACCAGAGTCCGCTCTCTCCATCCTGATACTTAATCAGCGACTGAGAGAAATCAGCCAGCACGGCTTCCAGCTCAGCACGTCCCGCTTCGCCTTCCGCTATTTCATCAAGAAACTGAGCGACTGCAAGACCATACCAGCCAAGTGACCGACCCCAAAACTCTGGCGAACAGCCGGTCTCAGGATCTGCCCAAGGCATCTGCTTGCTCTCATCCCAAGCGTGATAGAGCAGCCCCGTCTTCTCATCCCTCATATAGCGTCGCATCAGCTGCTCTTGATGCAGAACCATATCGCGCAGCGCTATTTCTCCGTAGGCGTTCGCATATTTTAGCGCAAATACTCCGCCCATATACAAGCCGTCCAGCCACATATTGTAGGCATATTTATCCTTGTGCCAAAAGCCGCCCTCCGAGGTGCGGTGCAGCGTGTCGAACAGGCTGCGCAGCTTATCGGCTGCGATTCGGTATTTGCGCTCATCGCCTTGATCATCTAAACGGAACAATAACAGCCCCACTTGGATAGCATCCAGCTCGTCACGGGCAAAATCAAAGTTGCCGCATTCATCCACCAGCTTGTCTACGTAGCGCTTAATATAAGCAGCGTAACGTTCATCCCCCTCCGCTTGCCACAGCATCTCCATCCCGCAAAGAAACACGCCTTGGTGATAATGCCAGCGGCCAGCAGGAGGAAGCTTTTCTGGCAAATAGGTGTCCATTAATGAATCACAAGCGGCTCTCGCCCAATCGATAGGTGTCAATTTCACATCATTTCGCATCCAAACAGTACTCCTCTCCATTTTCCACTGTTACAGTTCAAGCTCAAACAACATCAACCTTTAATCGAGCCCAGCATCGCACCCTTAGCGAAATGCTTTTGCAAAAACGGATATACGATCAGAATAGGCAGCGTCGCTACAACAATGACAGCCATCTTCACCGTCTGATCCGGCGGCGGAACTGCTGCATCCAGGTCAGAGCTGTAGTCTAGGCCGCTAGCCAGCACGACGATTTGGCGGAGCAGCACCTGAATCGGCCACTTGGCGCTGTCATCCAAGTACAGAATCGCACTGAGATACGTATTCCAATAGGTGACCGCGTAAAATAATGAAATGGTAGCGATCGCGGGCATCGATAGCGGAAGCACGATACGGAACAAGATGCCGAAGTCGTTGCAGCCGTCGATTTTGGCCGATTCCTCAAGCCCTTCGGGTATATTTTGAAAAAAGTTTTTCAAAATAATAAGGTTGAACGCGCTGATTGCCGACGGGATAATGAGCGCTGCATAGCTGTCGATCAGCCCCATCTCGCGCACAACAAGAAATGTCGGAATGAGCCCTCCGCTGAACAGCATCGTAAATACAACGAGAAACATAATTCCCTTGCGTCCGTCGAGATCTCTTCGCGACAAGCCATAGGCCATCAACGCTGTTGTGAACATGCTGAACAGGGTGCCGACGATCGTAACGCCGGTCGATACCGTCATGGCACGAAAAATCGTATTGGTCGAGAAAATGAATTTATAGGCATCAAAGCTCCAAATCGTTGGCACGAGGATGAACTTCTTCATCGCCATCTCGGCGCTTGTGCTGAATGATCCGGCAACAACATGCAGAAACGGAAGCACCGTAACGAGCGCGATAATGGCAAGGAGCGTGAAGTTCACAATGGAAAATAGCCGCCCGCTAAACGTTTTATCCTCTACCATGCTGAATCCTCCTTAAGTTTTTGTAGTGAAGCTTCTGGCGACTTAACCTTCGAGCGCCTTATCCTAATAGATGCCTTCCTCGCCCATCTTCTTCGCGAGCCTATTGGCCGTCATTACAAGCACAAGCCCGATAAAGGATTTGAAGAAGCCAATCGCCGTGCTGTAGCTGAATTTCCCCTGTCTAAGTCCAGCCGTATAGACATAGGTATCGATAATCTCAGCAACCTCACGATTCATCGAGTTCAGCAGCAGGTACACATGCTCGAACCCAAGCTCAAGCACATCGCCGATCTTTAGAATGAGCAAAATAATAATAACGCTACGAATGGCAGGCAGCGTAATATGCCATACCTGTCTAAGCCGGCCCGCTCCATCCATCCGTGCTGCCTCATAGAGGCCAGGATCGACGGAGGCGATGGCCGCCAAATATATGATCGTTCCCCAACCCGCTTCCCGCCAGATCACCTGAATGATATAGGTTGGTCTGAACCACTCGGGACTGAGCAGGAAATTGACTTTTTCGAATCCAAAGTACTCAAGCAGCTCGTTCACAATACCGCCGTCCGACGTTAGCATGACGAAGCTGATCGACACAATAATGACCCAAGACATAAAATGCGGCAAATACACAAGCGTCTGAAACGTCCGTTTGAAAAAAGAGAATCGAACCTCGTTCAGCATAAGCGCCAGCAGGATCGGGATCGGAAAATAAAATAATAAATTCATGCCAAACAGCAGCAGTGTATTCGTTAAAATGTTCAAAAAATCAGGCTCGGTGAACAAACGTTCAAAATGCTTGAAGCCCACCCATTCACTCCCGCCAATACCCTTGAACGGCTTATAGTCTTGAAAGGCAATAGCAAGCCCAAACATCGGAATATATTTAAAAATAATGAAGAAAAGTACGCCCGGCAGCAGCATGACATAGAGCCATTTGTTTTTCCAAAGCCGCTTCTTAAGCTCGCTCGTTCTAGGCTGAGGTACCCTTGCCAGTTGAACCGCGTTTTCCTGATGAGCTTCTTGCATATGGGTTCTTCCTTTCCACGGGAGGTTATAGAGACTGCTCGAGCATGCGAGCAGCCTCTATGGGCTATTCTTTATTTTTTGTAAGCAGCATTGTATTCCTCGATAATCTGAGCCCCGCCGCGCTTCTTCCAATCCTCAACCGCTTTGTCGAATCCAGCCTTATCAATCGATCCATAAATATATTTGTAAGTGGCATCCTTTATAATTTCCTGAAGCTCCGTGCCCTTCTCGGTATACGTTTTCGAATCAAGCGGCGCAGTAGGATCGGCAATGGCGATCTTCTCGTTCTCGATAATGAGCTGCTCCGCATGAATTCTCGCCGGAAGCTCGTGGAAACCATCGTACATACCGTTTGTTTCCGGCTCACCAATAACGCTGTCCTTAAAGCCTTTGACCTCGCGCTCCGTCAGCTCTTTATCTGCCGATGCTTTTGCCTTGCCATCCACTACCGTATAATGAGTGCCTTCAATGCCCCAGAACATCATGTTCGCCACTTCCGGCGTCATCAGCTTATCGAAGTAAGCCAAAATCTTCTTCAGCTCGGCTTCATCTTTAATCGCAGATTTCGGGAATAACGCTACGTTGTTGTAGCCCGGAATGGACCATGATGCCAGCTTCCCGTCTGGTCCAGCAATCATGCTGTGTGTATCAACGACTGCGGTCGGCACGTTTTTAACAAGGTCCTTCACTAGTGAGTCCACATCCTGCATGGAGCCGATGTATACGCCTGCCTTGCCGCTCGTGAACATATTGACTTGATCTGTTTTGCTTGTCGCTGCAAAGTCTACGTTCATCGCTTTGGCGTCGCGAATTTTTTTGATAAAATCCATCGTGGCTGCATATTCAGGCGTCGTAAACTCTGGAACAAGCTGGCCGTCCCGCTCACCCCAGTTGTTCGGCGTGCCGAACCATGCGGAGGCCGTTTTGAACGCACCATATACGAGATCGTTCCGGTCAGCTAAACCAATCGTGTCCGGCTTGTTGTTGCCATCCGGGTCGCCTGTCGTAAATTTCTCCATCATCGCAAACAGCTCATCCACGTTAGCAGGTGCGGCGAGGCCAAGCTTATCTGCCCAGTCCTTGCGATAAATAATGCCTTGGCGAGCCAGCGGTCTGCCGATGTATAGCGAATATAGCTTGCCATCCACTTTTGTATTGTTCAAAATCTCTTCCTTCAGCTTGCTCAGGTTAGGAAACTCGCTGAAATAAGGGCCAATTTCCCAAAACTGACCGTCTCTGATCGCTTCCTTCATTTGAACGAAGGTCGCTTGGTTCTTCAAATAAGTAACCTGCGGCAGCGAACCCGTCGCAAAGGATGCGTTCAGCTTCTCCTCATACGTGTCTGCCGGAAAAAATTGATACGTTAGTTTTGTGTTCGTCAGCTTCTCCAGCTCGTTTTTGATTGTATCTGGCGGTGTCTCTGCGATGTTAAGAGGCAGCATGATCGTAATTTCAGTCGGCTTCTCCGGCTCTGCCGGTTTGTCTGTCTCTTCCGTCTTTGCTGCGCTGTCATTGGTTGCTGCTGGCGGCGTACTATTTTTTCCGTTATTGCTGCCGCTTGAGCAAGCTGCGAGCAATAAACTAAATGTTAAAACTACGCCCATCAGAATCGAAAACGATTTTTTCTTCATACAGCGTTGACCTCCATATATCGTTTTGGTTGCTACCTCTTCAAGCTACCACCTGGAAGAAGAGTGCCGAAACAATCATTTGTTCATATGGCATATCGTTTTAGAGGCATCTGAGCTAATGATTATTGCCGCTTCTGGTGACACTTTTGACTAAATACCGCAACACAAAAAGGGTGAAGATCGCTCTTCACCCTCAAATCATGTAGTTTATATGAAATGGCACTTATTTCATGGCGCCCTTTACTTCCAAGCAGAAACCTTGATCTTCTTATATTTGTTCACGAATCTTCTCTCCAGCTTCTTAAAAAAACCTTGGGTCTTTTTCTCTTCTTGTATGTTGCGCAGACCTCGTATAAGCAGCTGGTATCTCCATTCGTTATCATATCCGAGTTTATGTACTTCTTGGAAAAAATCAGGTTTCATCATACGTCACACTCCATGTCGTCTTATTCACTTCTGCCAATACTTAAGCAGATTCTTATTATATACTGCTGTTCTATGCAATTTCTAAACAATTTACGGGATTTTTCGACAATAATATATCTTTTTTATTTTAAAATCGATATTTATACCTAGTTCTTTGTGCTCATATGAATTCACTTCTATTTTTTATAAGCAAAAAAATAGCAGCCACGCAGGGAATAAATAACCTGCTTAGCTGCTCTATAAATAATGATATTGCCTACTTCTCTTTTAATATGCTGTTACTTGGAATCCGGCCCGCTCATTGCTTCTTGAAATATGCATCCGTATACTCGCTAATCATTAAGCTGCCTCCGCTGCGCTTCCAGCGTTCGACCTCCTGATAAAATCCTTCCATACTAATCTGTCCGAGAATATATTTGTATGTCGCGTCGGAAATGATTTTGTACAGCTCCATGCTCTTCTCATCGTAAGTCTTCGATTCAAGGCCAATAACCTTATCCGTCACGAGAAACTTATCGTTATCTGCGCTGAGACGCTCCGCCATCTCCCACATCGTTTCTTTCTCTGCTACCTTAAGTACATTCGGATTGCTTAGATCGGCAATCATAAGCGGATAAAGCGCGTTGACCTCTGTTACGCGCAGCTGCGACGTCTCTTCAGGCAGTTGAACCTCTTCACCCTCCATAAGATAGTGCTTGCCTTCTATCCCATACCGCATAAGATTGGCAACATCCTTATCCATCGTACGGTCGAAGAACGCAAGCTGCTCCAGCAGCTCCTCCTCCGTCCGAATCGCCTTTTTGGAAAATAAATATAGCCCGTTATAATTCGGAATCGACCAGACACGATACCCTTCCGGTCCTTGAATGCGATTCACCAAGGTGAAGCGCGCAGCAGGATTGATCTGCTTCGCTTCATCCGAGAGCCGCTGCACGTCGGTCATGCTGCCGATATATACGCCTGCTGCACCTCGTATAATGTTAGCCCGCTGCATCTCCTTGCTCGTTACCGCAAAATCCGCGTTAATGAGCTGCTCATCATACAACTTCTTCATGAAATTCATCGTATCCATGTAGGCTGCCGTTTCGAACTCTGGAACTACCTTCTTATCGACGATACCCCAGTTGTTCGGCGTGCCGAAATAAGAGCTCAGCGTCTTAAAGGCCCCAAATACCAAATCATTACGGTCAGCCAGCCCGACGGTATCCTTTATCCCATTGCGGTCCGGGTCACCGAGCGTAAACTGCCGAATGACCTCATACAGCTCCTCAATCGTTCCCGGCTTGTCCAGCTTGAGATTATCCAGCCAGTCTTCCCTTATAATAACGCCTTGTCTAGACGATGGCCGCTCCGTGTAAAGCCCGTATATGCCGCCATCTATTGCGGATTGCCCCAAAATGCCGCTATTCAAATGCCTTAAATTCGGGAACCGCTCCAAATAAGGGCCGATCTCCCAGAATGAGCCCGAGCGAATGGCATTTTTCACAAAAATATAATCGGTATGCTTCACGAAAGTCGCCTTCTTCAGCGAATTTGTGGAGAGGGCTGTGTTCATTTTATCTGTGTAGATGCCGTCCGGTACCCAGTTAATATCAAGCTTCACATTTGTTAAATCCTCGATGAGCGCAATGATCTCTTCACTTGGCGGATGGGGAAAGTGCAGCGGTGCCATAATGGAGATCGTCGTTTTTGTGTTTGCGTCTTTTCGCTCATTTGGAGCAGAAGATGCGGTGCATGAAGCGCAAATGAAAAGGATAAGCAGCACGATAAAAAAGCGACAGCCTGCGCGTACTCCTATGTTCCGTGAATGGATTACCACCTTAATCCCCCTTGTCTTATCAGCCTTTTCTCTTCATAATCTAAGGAAATGATTATTTGCGCGATAGATGATTATTGCTCAAAATGTATGCGTTTACTAAAATAAAGCTAATGCTCGCTCATTACTAGACAAGGTGTTGATAGCTGTGCGATCTTTAACCTTTTTAAGCAAGATGACGATCTTCGGCTTTCTGCTCAGCACGCTTCCCGTCATTTTTATCGGCGCATTCTCGTATGCGACCTCTTCCAGTGAAATTCAGAAAAATGTAAACCGTGGGAAAATGCAGCTTATCATGCAAATCAACTCCAATGTAGAGCAGAAATTGACGACTGTCAACCACACGCTGAATCAGGTTATTAACTCGACCGTGCTCAAAAAAGCGATGAATCAGCCGCTAACCGTCAACGATTTTGTGATGTATGATGACCTGCGGAACGAGATCCGCCATATGCAATCCTTTGACACCAAGCTTGAGGATGTCATCCTGATCAATGAGCGCCATAACTGGATGATCAAAAATTCCGGACTATATTCGTTTGAACAATATGCTTATTTCGATGAGCTGTCCAGCCTTATGCAAATGCCCGAAGGAACCTCGTGGGTGCTTAACCCGTCCAGCTGGTTTTATAGTGAGGAAGCCGCGGAAAGCGCTGCTTGCAGCTACAGCATCAGCCTCGTGAAGAAGCTGCCGACCAATGGGCTTGAAAAATACGGCTTGGCGCTCGCCAACATTCCGACCTGCAGCTTGCAGGAGCTGCTAAAGAGCGATGAGGACCCTTTTTCGACCATTATGATTTTGGATGATCAATACCGTATTCTGCTCCATCCCGACCAAGCATTAATCGGCAAGCCTGTGCTCGAGAGCGGACTGCATATGGGACAGCTCACTGAGCCCTCTGGGCAGTTTACACAATCGATTGAACAGAAGGATTATTCCGTCACCTATTACCGTTCCGACCTTAACGGCTGGATCTATCTCTCTGCCACGTCCATTGCCGGCATGACGAAGGAATCAAATAAAATTGGCACGTATACACTTTATGTATGTCTATTTATGCTCACGCTATCCATGCTGCTCGCTTGGATCGGCTCACGGCATATGTATTCGCCAATTCAATTGCTTTTGAATCAAATCGGCGAGCGTCTAACCGACATTCAGAAGCGGAAAACAAATGAATTCCAAGCGATTGGCGAACGCGTCACCCATTTATTCCAGTCCAAATCCGAGCTTGAAAAAGAGGTTAGGCAGCATATTCATCAAGTGCGCACCTTCTTCTTCATGAAAGCCTTCCAAGGCAACATCAAGTCAAGTGAAATTCCGGAGAAGCTGGCTCAATTCGGCTATGGCTCTCAGCTAAAAGAGTGGAAAACGATGGCCGCGATTACGCTGCAAATTGATTTTCCTGATAACAGCCGTTACTCCAAAAGTGATTTGGAGCTGCTCCTATTCGCTGTCCATAACATCATCGAGGAGCTTATTCCCTTCGAGCAGCGACTTGCCCCGATCATTATGGATCAAACGATTGTGACGATTATCGGCAGCGCAGAAGTGGGCAAGGAAGCTTTCCACAATGCAAAATACGCGTTAACGGAGCATCTGCAGCAGCAGATCGCAAGCTACCTAAACGTGCAGGTCAGCATTGGCATGAGCTTGCCGTTCGACTCCTTCTCATCGCTGTCGACAGCGTACAGAGAAGGCCTTGAGGCACTGAAGCAGCGCATGAAATTAGGCGAAGGCATCATTATTCAGTATGAGAATGTGAATGCCGGCAAACATTATTTGAATCTCAACTACCCAGGGCATATCGAGAATGAGCTTATCGATGCGATTAAGCTGGCCGAGAAGGATAAATCAAAGGAGCTGCTGCGAGCTTTTTTGCAGGCGGTATTTGTCGTGGAGCTATCGCCGCAGGAATATCAAATTCCGCTTGCCCGGCTGCTCAATAATCTGTTGATCGTTATGCAGGAATCAGGCGTAAGCCTTAATCAAATCCATCCGTTAAAGGGTTCCCTGCTTGAGGAGCTGCTTGAGCTGCATACCTCTGCCGAGATCGATGATTGGTTCTGGACTAGCGTTGTTTATCCAATGATCAACATATTCAAGGATCGTCAGGAGGCGCAGTACCACAACATTTCGGAGAAGATCATTGACCTCGTACAGCATTTGTACGACACCGATCTTACGCTAGAAGAATGTGCATCGCGGCTTCACTATAATGCCAATTATTTAAGCAGCGTTTTCCGTAAGGAGACGAATTATTCGTTTAGCGAGTATTTGTCGATGTACCGTTTCAAAATGGCAAAACAATGGCTCGCTGATAGCGAGCTGCCAATTAAAGACATCGCTGCAAAGCTGTGTTACAATAATCCGCAAAACTTCATCCGTTCCTTCCGCAAACAAGAGGGAATTACTCCAGGGCAATACCGCTATAAAAAACGCAGCGGATAGCCGATAAAAATAATGAAAGCTTTTGGAAAATAAATGCTCTTCAATATGAATGGGAGGCTTTACGCATGACACAACGACCGTCACGGGATGAATACTTTGATTATTATGAACAGTATATCGGCCTAGTAGGCGAAGGATCTGTTACGGAATGGCTGACAAAACAGCTCGCAAGCACAACTGAATTGCTTTCCGATATTCCCGAGGAGCAGGCTAATTACCGCTATGCGGAAGGAAAATGGACGCTTAAGGAAGTCATCGGTCACATCTCGGATAATGAGCGCGTCATGAGCTACCGTTTGCTTCGAATCGCACGGGGTGACAAGACACCTCTTGCCGGCTATGATCAGGACGAATTTATGAACGGCGCCACCTTTCAAGAATGGTCTTTATCACAGATTATCGAGGACTACATCTCGGTTCGCCGGGCTACTCTCGCTTTGTTGCGCGGCTTGTCGGATGAAGCATGGCTTCGCATTGGCGTAGCTAATGGCGGCAATATCTCCGCTAGAGCTCTCGCTTACATTATTGCCGGACATGAGACTCATCATTTGAACATCATTCAAGAAAAATATTTAGGAAAATAAATCGTTTTCTCTTATTCGCTCATTAACTTAATGAATAGCTAGATAAAATCCTATATGTAAACCTTTTATTATGATAAAATGGTTAACATATAGGATTTTTTTGCATGAGGAGCGGTACTTCTATGACGATTCGATTACGAGGACACCATCTGCTTTGTCTACTAGGCTACCGAGGTATGGGTTATTCGGATGATTTCTGCGTCAATATGACTGCCATTTACGAATTGCTGCTCGCAAAGCCTGAAACTGAAATTGAAATTATTTTAGGCCCAGACGATGTTTGCAAAGCATATCCGCCGGACAAAGCCTATCATTGCGAGGGAACCGTCTACAGCTTGGATGCAGCGATACTCGCAAAGCTTGGGCTCCAAGTAGCTGAGCGAGGAAGCTGGCAGTCCATATGTGACCGCGTAGCTAAAACGATGGTGCCTGAGGACATCAGTCATCTATGTATGACCTGCCCTTGGGAAAAATATGGCGTCTGTGCGGAGGGTGTTGGCCTCGTTATACAAGGCAAGTCTTTGCCTAAGGTAGGCATTAAGTAGACCTATGGAGAAAACATCAATGCAGCTATGTTATATTCGTTACAAACGAAATACAGCTAAATAGAACTAATTAAATTATTAATTCCCACAAGGCTGCGCTGAAACTGGCGCAGCCTTTTATTTAGTGCGCAAAATAAGCTGATTAATGCCTAATTATTAGTACAATTCCCACCATGCTTATTAAAATATAGTAAAATAGAAGGTGCTGCTATTTAAATTTCCGGAGGAATATTAATCATGAATGCTGGTCTTTCTATATTTCAAAAGCTGATGCTAGGGCTACTGCTCATGTTCTTCTTAATCATCATTATTTTCTGGATTATATATCGGCTTAATGTAACGGACATCCAAGAAGAACTAAAGAAAAACAAAATTGGTGAAGTCAAATTCATGACCTCACAACTCTCCACCCAGTTCGAGCAAGTCCTTATGAATACGACGACCATGTCTGAAGACCATTCGGTCAGAGGATATCCCTATGTCCTGCAATTCGGGGATGCCTATTCCAAGTACGAAGCGAAATTAGCTATTATTGACAAGCTCGCTCTCAACAGTGCCTCTACATCCTGGAACAACACGATCACTCTCTACTACCCTGATTTGAAGGAAACCGTCTCTTCCGACAGTACATTATCCTTCTCAACCTATAATCCGCCCTCCCAACGGCTGAATAAGTGGGTCGTGCACTGGGAGAAGGATGGTACTGGATATTATTCTAATTTGACCCGGAGCCATATCGGTCCATTGCTTATTGAAACAAGAGTGTCTTTGGATAATCTACTTAAAATGATGAAGCAGTACTCATCCGGAACCCCTTTGCTTTATGATTCTTTTAACAAAACGATTATCCAAACTGGTAATTCCCCTCTACTGGAGGATACGACAGGCCGAATTATTCCGTTAATTGAGGGAAAGAGCGGCTTTTTATCGGTCGACGACAATGGAACTGAATACCTGCTCAACTATATGAAATCTGACTTGCTTGATTTGTACTTTATAGATTACCACCCTATGCGTCAGTTCATTGAGCCTATTTCTCAAAATAATATTCTTTTTATATTTTCCATCATTGTGCTGCTGCTTATTTCACTGATGTATAGCCTCGTGCTGCGCAGGCAAGTGCAGACACCTGTTATTGTACTAAGGAAGGCTATTGACAAATTTGATCGCGGTGATTTTTCTAGTCGTGTCATCGATCTTCATGCAACCGAGTTCAGAATGCTTGGCAACTCCTTTAATCGTATGGCCGAGAATACGCAGCGACTCATTGAGCAGGTGCTCGTTGCAGAGCTGGAAGTTACCGAAGCAAGACTTAAGCAATACCAAGCTCAAATTAATCCCCATTTTTTGTATAACTGCTTGAATTATATTCAGAGTAAAGCCAGCATCGAGGACCATGAATCCGTAACTGCGATGACGCTTCATCTCGGAGCTTATTGCAGATACGTTCACAAAATTGAAAATATCGATTCTACCATTAACGAGGAGCTTGTCTTCGTTGAGCACTACTTGTCCATTTTACAGTTGCGTAAACGGTCGATGACCTTCTCTATTGAAATCCCACCATCCATGTGTATGTATCGCTTGCCTAGAATGATCCTTCAACCGCTTGTCGAGAATTGCATTCAGCATGGCATAGAACCCTCTCTGCATCCCGGTCATATCAAGATTAGTGCGGAGGAGGACGAGCAGTCCCTGCGTATATTGATTCAAGATAGCGGAGTCGGAATAGCGGAGGATAGACTCTCTATCGTTAATCAACATATTGAGGAACGCATATTTTCTGAGAATAAGGTAGGTACAGGCATGAGGAATGTACACCAGCGTATCAAGCTATATTTTGGAAAGAGATCTGGGCTGACTATTCAATCTAAATTAGCCGAAGGAACTTGTTATATCATTACAATTCAAAAGCAGGAGGACAACCATGCTACAAGTATTATTAGTTGATGACGAATCCTATGTCGTCGATGATCTAGAAATTGCCTTCCCCTGGACCAAATATGGGGTTGAAAAGGTATATACAGCTTATTCCGGCATAGAGGCGCTGCAGGTCATTGAACGGAATTCTATTGATATTCTCATTACAGATATTGCCATGCCAGGAATGACTGGACTAGAGCTCATTTCACGAGTTAAAGAATTTAATAAGGCAATCAAATGCATTCTGCTTACTGGCTATGCGGAATTCGAATATGCCCAGGAGGCGATAAAGCAGGGGGTCGTAGACTATTTAATTAAGCCGCTTGATCATAATAAGCTCGGCCTCTGTCTTGAAGAAACGATAAATATCATGAAAGAGGAGATGGAGCAGACCGCATCCTACGAGCAGGCTTTATTCACGTTCCGGGAGCATCTTCCTGTCATGAAGGACAAGCTCCTTAATGAGCTGCTGCAAGGCAAGAACTACTCGGAGGAGGCTCTTGTCGACAAGCTTTCCAGCTTCTCACTGACCTATGGGAAAGACGATGATGTCTTTCTTCTTGTCATTCGTCTGGAGGAGCATTTCAACCGCTATGGACAAAACAGCCTGCTGCTTTTCGAATATGCAGTGACAAACATCGCTTGCGAGCTGCTCGAGGACTCCTTCGAGACTTGGCATTGCCGAGATGCTTATGATTATCTTATATTTACGCTCAAAGCAAAACAAACAGACGGGTTTCAGAACTCTGAAAGTCTATTAAAGGAGCTTACCAGTCGTTCACTCCAATTGCATCGTAATGTGAATGAATACTTGGGGGGCGGCATATCGGTCATCCTTACCTATCCGGGAAAATTCAGTAGTGATCTTCGCCATATGCATGAGAATGCAGTCACAGCAATCAGAAAGCAAGTCGGAAACGGTACAGGCTATTTTCTAGCGCTTGCCGAGCAGCCGTCACAAGTATCCTACGTTCGATCCATGAACGTATTATATGATCCGCCTACGTTTATCCATCTGCTGGAAACCAGCCAATGGGACGGATTTGAAGACAGATTGAACCAAGTTGAGGAAGCTTTCAGCGCTTTATCCGAGCAAACGGAAGAGCATTTGGATGCAATAAGTACGGTGCTCATGTCCTCCTTCCATTACATAGCTCATAGAAACAATGTTCTCCTGTCAGATGTAGCGGGAAATGCGCTTATGTATAGACAAACGTTCCGCTCACTTTGTCAGCTTATTGAATGGGCAAAACAGCTTGCCTTAACACTAAAGGAGAAGCTGGAGAAAGACGTTTCTAGTCAACAACAAGCAATTATTCGAGAGATCCAAGTATTTATTTCATCTCATCTGTCGACAGTCAGCCTGCAATCGATAGCCGATTGCGTATCCCTCCATCCTGTTTACGTATCCAAGCTGTTCAAGCAGCTGAGCGGCAGCAGCCTGAGTGAGTATATTCTCAGTGTGAAGATGGAGCATGCCGTTGCTTTGCTCCGAAATTCAACCGATAAGGTATACGAAATTTCGGATAAGCTCGGTTATTCAAATTCACAATACTTCATTAAGGTATTCAAGGAGCAGCATGGTATGACCCCTCAGGATTTTCGGGATAAGACCTAGTTGAATTAAATAACAGCAAGAAGGGCAGCCCATAAATGAGCCGCCCTTCTTGCTGTTATTTATTTTGACTTAATTTCATCGTACCATTTGTTGACTTCTTCCGCTATTTTCGCTCCGCCTGAAGAATTATATCTTTCAACAAAAGCATCGAATTCATCAACCGAGGTTTTATTATAAATGATTTTGTTCAGTACTTCCTTCTCCAGCTTGCTTAGCATATCGCCTTTGGATAGCTGCGTCTCCGTAGGAGTACCAGTAAACATACTAGGCATAATAGCATCCTTCTGATCAACAACAATCTTCGCCGCTTGCATTTGCTCTGGAATAGAGGTAGTAAGCGTCTCTTCATACGGCGTGGACGGCTTTTCGCCGTTCGCTAGTTTTGCTAACCCGTTGATACGAAGAAAAGGAATGATGGCTCCATCAAAGGTTAGTGTATATCGTATGGCATCTACCCAACCGCCAGGGATTTTATCACTATCCTGCTCGCGGTAAATCTCACCGTTCGGGCCAATATCATAGTCATACCCTTTTGCGAAGCCTTTAGAGAATGGACCATCCCCATCAGGGTTTGCCCAGTTGTCAAATAGGTAATTCTGATAGACGAAGAATGCATCTTTATTTTTCATGTTTTTATTGATAAGAACCGCACCTGTGCTAATTGGAGTTCCATGACGGCCAACCTTGCCATCAGGACCAGCAGGCAGCGGATACGGCTTATATTCAGAAGTAGGGACATTTGTTTTCAAATCGGGAATTGGCCAGCCTGTCATCCAATAAGGGCCAACAATGATACCTGATTTGCCAGCTGTGAAAGCTTCTGAAGCCTTTACTTCATCATACAGTCCCGACTCTTGCGAAATGTAGCCCTTCTTCATCCAATCCTGCAGCTTGGAGAGTGCAGGCTTCATCTCTGGCTGAATAGAACCATAGGCAAGCTTGCCATCGGCCCCTACGTTCCATTGGTTTGGCATTACGCCAAACATGCCAAACACCCATCCTGTCTCGGACATCCAAGTATTCAAATTGTTTTTAAAGCCAACGGATAAAGCTGTGGTATCCTTCTTGCCATTACCGTCTGGATCCTGATTAGTAAAGGCCTCCATTACCGTTTCAAGCTCATCGATCGTCTGAGGAGCCTTCAAGTTTAATTTTTTCAACCAATCTTCACGAATATACATGACTGGATCATTATTGTAGGCATTCTCCAAAATCGGAATTCCCATTCGTTTTCCATCACGCATGTACGGGTTCCAAACCGTTGGGTCCTGTGCCATTGCTTCTTTATAGGTATCGGAAGCATATTTATCGAACAGTTCTCCTGCATCCGCAAACTGCCCGCTCGAAATTAAATCAGCAATCAGCGTTGGATCGCCCCTGAATGAAATAATATCCGGCATTTCCTGCCCCGAGGTAAGCATCAGCCTAAGCTTCGTTTGGTAGGCATTGTTTTGATCGCTGACCGTCCATAAGTACTTAATATCAATACCCAAAGTGTCTTTCGCCCACTTTGTATGAACGTTATTATCAATATTTTCGCCATTTTTGAATTTCAAATTGGTTGTAATAGGGAAGACCGTCGTAATGGAAACAGGCTCCACATATTTTCCATTGTCGAACTTCGCTGAATAAAAGGAATCATTATCGGCCTTTCCTTCTGTTTGATCGTCTTTATTGCTGCCGCAAGCTGCAAGCGATGCCATCAGCATTGCCCCTGTCATAACCATAACAGCCGGCTTTTTCAATTTAGTTAGCATATCTTTATTTCCCCCAATGGAATTTATTTGGTTTGCTTTGACCCTTCCAACCAAATCATAGATAGATCCTACTGTGCAGCAACACCCCTCTCATGAAGCAAATCCATTATTCCTTCACGGCACCAAGTACAATTCCTTTGACGAAAAATCTTTGAAGGAACGGATACACAAGGAGAATGGGTGCCATGCCGATAAAGATTTGAGCAGCCTTTACGGTTCTTTGTGAAATATTTTCCAAGTCTTCAGGACGCACCGTCACTTTGCTGAAGTCTTGCTGTACGATAATGGTCTGCAGGAAAGTCGCAAGTGGATAGTTTTTATGATCAGTCATAAAGATTAGACCATCAAACCAGGAATTCCAATGACCAACCATTGAGAATAACGATAGTGTAGCAATTGCAGGCATCGATACTGGCAAATAAATACTGAATAGTGTTCTCAGATGGCCGGCTCCATCGATGAATGCGGCTTCCTCCAAATCCTTAGGCACCCCACGAAAGAAATTAAGAAGGAGTATCATATTCCATACTGATACAGCTCCAGGAATGATAAGCACCCAAAGCGTATTCATCATGTTCAGCTTTTGAATAAGAATGTAGAAGGGAATCAAGCCACCGCTGAACAGCATAGTGAATACGAAAAACCACGTATAAATACTTCTGCGTTTAAAATGGTAAGCTTCTTTAGATAATGGATACGCCGCGAGCGTAACGAGTACCATGCTGATCAGCGTGCCTAATGTAGTACGCTGAACAGCCACCCACAGAGAGCGAATAAAATTCTCATTCTCCAATGTCTTGCTATAGGCTTCAACCGTGAACTGAACGGGCAGCAATCCGACCAAATTAGCGTTCGCAGCTGCTTTCCCACTGAATGAAACAGCTAAAATATGAATTAATGGAATAATACAAGCAATAGATAATATAGTTAGGAACGTATAGTTGATCACTGTGAATAATTTGTAGGTGTTCGATTTATGATACATACTGTCGGTTCATCCTTTCTAGAAAATACGGTAATTGGCCAGTTTGTAAGCCAAGCGGTAAGCTGCGACGATAAGCACGAAGCCTACGACCGATTTGAAAAGCCCTATTGCTGTGGAGAATCCGAACTTGCCGTCTATGATACCGATACGATAGACAAACGTATCAATAATATCCCCTTTGTCGAAAACCAATGCATTATACAGATTGAATATTTGGTCAAAGCCCGCATTCAATATATTGCCTAAAGAGAGTGTTCCAACCACGATTGTAATTGGGATAAGTGCTGGGATGGTAATGAACAAGGTTTGATGCCATCTGTTCGCTCCGTCTACTTCCGCCGCCTCGTACAATGACGGATTAATTCCTGCTAGTGAAGCAAGGAATACGATCGTTCCAAATCCAAACTCCTTCCAGACATCGCTTACAACAACGATAAATCGGAACCAATTGCCGTCGCCGAGGAAGAATATCGGTTTTAAACCGAACACCGCGCCTAGAAACTGATTGACGAGTCCTTCACTGGACAGCATGTCCAGCAAGATGCCCCCTATGATGACCCAAGAAAGGAAATGCGGCAAGTAAACCAGCGTCTGTACCGTCCGTTTGAAAGCCGCCTTTCTCACTTCATTGAGCAAGAGAGCGAAGGTAAACGGAGCGATGAGTCCTGAAACCATCTTCATTCCGGCTATAATAACGGTATTCCAAATGACTTGTACGTACTCTGGCGTACTGAAAAGGTAACGAAAGTGCTCCAAGCCAATCCAATTGGATTGGGAAAATCCTAGCCAAGGCTTGAAATCTTGGAAAGCAATTACGAGTCCGAACATTGGAATGTAAGCAAAGATTAAAGTAAGGATAACCGCTGGCAGCAGCATCGCATCCAGCACCAACGCCCTTTGCCATTTGGAGCGGCGATCCGTGCGTTTAGACAGCTGTGGAGCGGTCTCTGCAAGGGCATCTGCTGGCGTTATTGATTTCTTCATTTGTGTGCTTCCCTTCTGTTTGAATGACATAAACCCTATCTGTCCTATCGTCTGTTCTCATTATAAGTGGCGCCTAGAGACGCTACTATGATAAATCATAAGCATCGATAACAAATTGTTAATATCCGAGCTGACGCTGTTTGAATACAAATAAAACGCCAAGCCCCCTTCTATAGAAGAGAGCTTGGCGTCATTAAATCCATTCATTATTTGCTTGTATTCAGGATCATGAGCATATTATATAAAGCTTGAACTGACTCTGCTCGAGTAGTATGCTCACTAGGAACAAAACGATGGTCATCCTTGCCCTTCATCATTCCATGCGAAGAAACAATAGAAACAGCGTTCTCCGCCCATGCTGAGATGTTAGCTTTGTCTACGTATACTAGCTCGACGTTAGTCTCCTCAGGTTTCGTTTTTGCTTGGTATGCATACGCATTGGCAAGCATAACCGCCATTTCTTCACGGGTAATGTTTGCAAGCGGAGCAAACCGATCCGCTGAYACACCCTTAACAATTCCTGCGTGAAAGGCAGCATTAACCGCCGACGAGAACCAAGTTCCTTCCGCAGCGTCTTTGAAGCTGGAGGCCCCTTGCTCTTTAAGTCCAAGCAGGCGTACCAATAGAACGGTAAACTCCGCTCGCGTAATAGATTTGTCTGGAGCAAAGAGAGCAGCGGTTTGGCCATTCACATTCTGTTTTGCAGACAGCACCTTCAACGGCTCGTATACCCAGTGGCTTGAATTAACGTCATTGAAGATCTTATCATATTCAAGCAGCGCGTACTTACTGAAATGCGCAAGATCAACAGAGATCTGATTCGTTTTTTCGTCATTCTTCCCGCCTACATACTCCCACTTATTGGTCTGTTCATTCAGCATGTAAATGCCTAAGAGCGACTTCTGCATATTGGCTTCCGCTAAATAGGAGAAAGATAAGGTGACAGCTCCATCAAATGTGCCCACCTTCAGCTCACGACCATCACCCGTTATTAAGGACAGTTCAAAGGACCAGCTTTCTCCGCCAATAAACTTCGCAGATAACCCTTGCTCTCCTTTTAGCTGCTGACTGCCTGTAGCTTCTTTAGCAGGCTCCATACGAAGCGACAGCTCAGCTCCATTCCGCAATTCAGGCTTCAACTGATCAATGAGGGGCTGGAGCACTTTTGAATCAATTGTTAGTGTAGCAGACCCCTTGGCTAGCTCCAGCTCTCTGCCTTTTAATAGACCAGCTAATTGAAGGGGCAGCCGTACATGATGCTTACCTTCTGGTACGCTAATGCTTACCTGATTAGGCGACCCGTTCTGAAAATTCTCCTGAGTAATGGTCATCACAGGATTAGCAGTGCTGCCAGATTGCCCAGAGCTTCCAGGTTTGTCACCGCCATTATCGATACCGCTGTTCTTTTCTGACTCGGCAAAAGTCAAAATGCCGAACTGAGAAGTATTTCTCCATGAATCGTTTGTTGGATCGTTCCATTTGGCGGTGCTGTGCACTCCTTCGCCCTGATCGTCATTCACCTGAATGTCCAGACCTATTACACTATCTTTATTCGGACGAAGCTCAGGCAGCGCGATCTTCACTTCCATGCGGTAGCCTTTCTCTGTTTTTACAACTGCGCTCTCCAGACGAGAAGGAGAAGCATTTCCAGCAAAAGTTGCCGCATTATCAATATTTATCCGATATTGTGCATCGTCATATTGATAAGCCGATGTACGATGATGATTTTCATCGATGAAAATTTCGATTGAATCCTGCAGCCATGGCTGCGGATCGTCTGATTTAAGCAAAGGATCGGTTACGTCGATTAGCAGCAGCAGACTGTCATCCGTCCACATAGAGCGAGCTTGAGCCGTTGCTTTGCTGTTATTATTAGTTAGATCCACAGCGAATGGCTTTGCCTTTTCCCACTCGCTTTCCATTTGTCCATCAATACGTGCAGTGCCTTTTATCGACTGTGCGCTTTTTGGCATACTAGCAAGCTGAATGACGCCATACTTGCTTGTGTCCAGATCTTGACTTAATGTGCTGTCATTCCAATAAACCGGCAGTACCTCGCTTGTCGATGCATCCTGAATACGAATATCGAATCCGATTTCTTCCGTTCCTTGCGCTAAGCCTTTCCAAGGAATAACGGCTTCTAGTTTATAACCAGTTGCTGTTTCTTTTATTTTATAGCTGCTATCGCCATTTTCAGCGCCTGACCGATTAAAAGTAAGATGACGATCATCTGACTCGTAAACCGCCGACTTTCCATTATTCTCATCCACAAACAGCTCTATCTTGTCCGCTGCATCACGGGTAGCATCTTTAACCTCTACTTGAACATAAAGATTGGTCATATCCCATATGGTACGGAACGTTGCAGCCTCGCTGCCGCTGCGTTTAAGCCGCGTCTGTACAGCTTTTTTCCATACGGAATCTGTAGAATTCTGATCGCCCGCCGTTGGCGTTGCCATGAGTGATACCGTACGGTTTGTAATAATAGGAAGTGTAAGTGGATCTACAATTCCCCAGTAGACTAGCTTAGCCTGGAGATTCGCATCGAATAGCATAGCCTGATTATTGTAGGATTTCTCGTCTTGCAGTCCCCAAATCGTTACAGAGGAAATCTTGTCCTTATAGGTTTTGTATAAGTCAAACAATTCCTTATATCTATGTGCTTGCTTTGCAGCTATGTCATCAGGCATAGGCGTACCCATGCTCACTCCGCTATCAACATCCAACTCGGTAACCTGAATATCTAGCCCTAGCGAAGAGAACAGCTTGATTGTCTTTTCAACCTCCTCAATTGGCGGCGTAACCAAYCCATAGTGAGATTGCAAGCCTACTCCGTCGATCAGACCTTTATCTTTGAGACGCTTTAGCAATTGATAGATATGTTCTCTTTTTTCCGGAACCTCTGTGAAGTAATCATTATAATACAGCTTGGCATCAGGGTCCGCAGCACGAGCAAACTCGAATGCCTTCTCGATGTAATCAGGACCTATGAGAGTATACCACGGTGAAATTCTAACACCGTCCGCATCTCCCCCATTGTCAGCGATAGCTTCATTTACAACATCCCATGCGTATATTTTCCCTTTATAACGTGTCATTACCGTCTCTATATAAGACTGAAGGCGCTGCAGAAGCAAGTCACGGCTGGCAGGCTGTCCATTGCTGTCCGTAAACATCCACTCGGCCGCATCAATATGCCATAGAAGAGCATGTCCGCGCAGCCCCATTCCATTATCCTGAGCATATTTCACGTAATAATCGGCTGCATCGAATGTATACTGATTCTCAGCTGGGGAAATAAACTTTGGTTTCATTTCATACGTTGCCGTTATGCTGTTAAAATGTTTTTTGAGAAGCTCCCCATAGGCTCCTTCCATTTGCCAGGTATAGACGGCAGCACCAATTGGAAAGTCATCCTTAAAATAATCCTTTAAGGACACGATATCGTTTTGAATCGATAGCGCCGAAACAGGGACTACTGTTACTTCATCTACATAAAAAGATAGCGTATCTGAAGTATTCTCCGTAATGTAAGGCGTTTCGATGAATAGTTTTAGCTCCGAAGGAGAATCGCTGTAATTAAGCTGTCCCTTAAGCTCATACCATTGCTGCCACTCCGATTTCTTAATCGTAATGGTATCTAGTGCATTCCAGCTCTCCGATCCGGACTTCTTATAGGCCGTCATTTGCAATTTGATGTCAGAGGCTGGCTCTTTCTTTAATCGAACATAGGCTATTAATTCATATTCCTTGTTCTTTTGAAGGTGATTTTTAAGCTCAAGTGCTGGCCCATGAAACGTACGGCTCCGCCCTTCTACCAACATACTGTTGCTGCCGCTATAGGCTTCGGCTGCGGAAACGGTCAGCGCCTCATGTCCGATTCGCGGCAACCACCCCTGAAGCGTTCCATCTTCAAAATCGATAAGCAGTCGATCATCGCCCACCGGGCCCTCTGAATCAGGAACAAGCTCTATGGAAACATCATCAAAATAAAAGGAGGTACCTGCCGTGGCTTCTGCATAAAGATCATATTGGCCATTCTTGCTCCCTGTCGTATAATTCCGTTTAATTAAGGTCCATTGCGATGCGGCATTCTGATCCGCCGTGCCTATCTGCTCCCAGTGGTTTTGYCCGTCAATGCGGCTCTTCATTGTAAGCTTAATATCAGCTGGCGTTGTACCGGGGGTTAGCTTAACCCAAGCGCTAATGGAGTAGGTGCTGCTAGGAGCCAATAATTCCGTTAAAACGTAATTGGGTCCCTCCCAATCCTCGCTTCTCCCCGATATATATAGGCTATGAGAACCGCTATGATATTCATCGCCTGAGACTATTAGTGACTCGTTTCCTTTACGCGCCCAGCCCTGTGTTGTTCCATTCTCAAAATCTGAAGTGAGAATGGTTGTGCTACTCTCGTTAGCAAACACCTGCTGAGAGGGAGGAAGAATGATAGTGATAAGCATGACAAAAGCGATAAATAATGCGAACGATTTAGTAAATTTCATATAAATCCTCCTTAATGTGATGATCATAGCGCTGCAACTAGCTCTTTGTTCCATTCTTTTGTTGTGCGATTATATAAACCAAAGGTGGCACCGAATTCCCAGTAGGCCTAAGGCATGCTTAGTCGCTCTGCATCCAAGCGTACGGTCTCCGTCCAAACCACTCGGGAAGCCATGTCTGCCGTGCGATAGACGCCAAACTCCCCTAGTTCCATATTCTTCAGCCATCCACTCCGCACCTTGATGCGTTGGCTTCCTCAATAACCATATCCCACGCCCCTTCAACCGGGGCATCCAAAGCGCCCCCCCTCTCTTCTTCAATGCTTTTCCCCCTAGTATATAAATCCCGCTCTTCACTTCATGTACTACAACCGGATAGTTGAAGTATAGCTCTAAGGTAAGCGTTTCCATATAACAAATACATCACTCACATAACAAATTATTAGCTTTGTCCCTAATCGAGTAACCTTTTTTCATTATCAAAGTAAATAGAACCAAAAAATGCGATAAGGAAATGCTGCTGAGCATCTCCTTACCGCATTTTCAATTTATTCATTAATTGCTATTTTCTCCAGCCCTCTCATATAAGGCTGAAGTGCAGCTGGGATACGAATCGAGCCGTCTTCCTCCTGATGATTCTCGATGAGTGGAATGAGAATACGCGGGCTAGCCACTGCTGTATTGTTGAGCGTATGGCAATATTTTAACGAGCCATCCTCTGCACGGTACCGTATATTCGAGCGGCGTGCTTGAAAATCATGCAGGTTCGACGACGAATGCGTCTCCCCGTAGGCCTGCCTGCTTGGCATCCATGTCTCAATATCGTATTGCTTATACGTTTTTTGCGACATATCGCCAGTACATACTGCCATGACTCTATAGGGCAGCTCAAGGCATTGAAGCAGTTCCTCGGCATTAGCCGTTATTTCCTGCAGCAGCGACTCCGACAACGCCGGATCAGCCTCGCACAAAATAACCTGCTCGACCTTGGCAAACTGATGTACACGGTATAGACCATGAACATCTCTGCCAGCCGAGCCGACCTCGCTGCGGAAGCATACCGATGCAGCAGCCAGCTTGATTGGCTCTCCTACCTCTATAATTTCGTCCGCGTAATAGGTAACCATAGGTACCTCCGAGGTGCCTACCAGCCATTTATCCTCGCCTGCAATCCGGTAGGTCTGATCCTCACCAAGCGGGAAAAAGCCAGTATGCTTCATCGCTTCGGTGCGGACCATTAATGGTACTTCCAGCAGTGTGAAGCCTTTTCTCAGCAGCAAATCGACAGCCAGCTGCTGCACGGCACGATGGAGCAAAACGCCTGCCCCCTTCAAGTAATAATTGCGGCTGCCTGCTGCCTTCACACCTCGCTGCACATCAATCATTTGGTGCAGATCACCCAGCGCCATATGATCCTTTGGTTCAAAAGGAAAACTCGGGGCTTCGCCAACACGCTTTTGCTCTATATTGTCCGCGTCCGATCGTCCATCTGGCGTGTCTGGCGATACGATATTAGGTACCAACGCCATGAGCTCAGCTGCATGCTGCTCTACTATCGCAAGCTCTGCTTCCACTGTGCCCAGCTTCTCATTTGTTTCCTTGACCTTATACTTCGTTTCTTCCACTTCAGCTTGAGCATTCTGCCTCACTAGTGTACCGATAAGATTCGAGAGCTTGTTGCGAATTTCCCGTAAAGCTTCCGATTCCTGCATGAGCTGACGTTTCTTCTCGTCCCAGAGCATCAGCTCTGCAATAGAAATCTGAATCCCCTTCTGATTCGCAACCGTCTGTACCTGCTCTTGATTTTGCCTAACCCATTTCATGTCCAACATGCTAACCGCGCTCCTTTTCATTAGAAAAACACAAAAAACGCCCTTCATCCCAATGGGACGAGGAGCGTTTTTACTCGCGGTGCCACCCAAATTGACTAAACAGACGCACTGTTTAATCCTCTTTGTTCCGCGATAACGGGCGGGCCCGGTAAACTTAGGGGGAAGGTGCTTCCCTCCCCTTGACGAGAACGCCTCCGAGTTGGATTCTCTTCACTGGCGTGATCCGATAATTAATTTTGTAGTAATATAACACATTATATAAGGCCAACACAAGTGTCATTGTGGAAATAAAATTCCAATTCATCTTTTTAGTGTGTTTCATATGCAACTTTATCCACTTATTAACAGTCAGTAGGTTATATGAAGGGGAGGTGCATTTGTTGAGATATGGTCTTCTACTTACATTCTTACTTATCCTGTTTGGGCTGGCAAGCTGCGAAAGCTCCGGAGCGAACAATGGCTTAACCACTCATACAGAGCAGGTGAACAAAGATCACCTGACGGAATCGTTGTCCAAATCAAGCGATAAATTGATCATTGCCAAAAGAGTTGGCATGGAAAACCAATACGAAGATCATAAGGAAATAATCGAAAAGAAATCCGTTTCTACAGTGAGGAACATTTTAAACAAAGGCGAATGGGAAGAAGTTAAATTCCTAATGACAAGACCATCCGATTATAAAGTGCATTTCCAACCTACCGATGGCTCAGAAGCAAAAGCGGTATTATATGAGGTTTGGTTTACGAACGACATCGCTGAGATTTATATAAGCGGCATTCATTCTTATAAAAAAACGTCGCAAGAGGATGCAGAAACGCTGAGTACTATTTTAAAATAACGGATTCATGACAAACGTATAAGGAGCATATTATGAAATCCAAATTACTCGAAGTATTAATTTGCATTGTTTTAGGCTTTTTTTCAGGCATACTGCTTGCTGGAACGGGTAGAGATGTTACGGATAGCGGAGTTGAAATATTGCTCGGATGCATTTTCTGGATACTGGTCTTTTCTTATATTAGAAAAAAATGAGTCATACAGTAATGAAAATGTTCCGTTCTCTTCTCTTTTTAATCGTATTCGTCTCCCTGTCTCTAACGATTGCACCTTCCAAAAGCTTCGCATGGTCATGTGCCGAGAGCGATGCACCCAAGCAATTGTTTAAAAAACATGATTTTGTATATATTGCTAAAGCCATGGAGACCACCTATGAGGAAGCCGGCAGTATGAATCCCAAAAGCAGGACAACCTTTGAAGTGAAGTCGACATTAAAAGGCACCTCCAGCGATAAAGTAACCATTGTCACGACTGCTGGCAGCGAATTTACTGAAGGCACAGACTATCTAGTATATGCTTATCAAACAACAAAGAAAAATTACTTATACAAGTTTGAACCAGGCGAAATAGCGACTGATACTTGGTGCGGCGGAACAAAACCATTGTCGCTTGCAAGTTACGATCTTGAAGCGATAGATGAATATAAAAAGATGACTAACATGGTTTATTTTATTATTATTCCCATCGTTGCTGCCGCTGTTATCGTCACCGTATTCCTTCTATTGAAACGTAAAGGGAAACTAGGACGACGCTGATGCATTATTTTGGGGATTTGTGATTGAGATTAGGACAACTCGTTTAAAATAACATGGAGACATAACTGATGGGCTTGATTATACAAGCCCTTCATGAAGGAGGCTTCTCATGCTGAATGAGATGACAACAATACCGCGTACAAATAAAAGGCGGAAAGGTTTTGCGGCTTTCGCCGCTTTTGGCATAACGATGACTTTATTAGCTGGCTGCAGTCAAACAGGAACGAGTGAAATGGGTGCTCAACCTAATCCAGATTCCGCTGCAATCGCTCCCGCTAATCAAACCGAAGAAACAAATGCTGCTTCAGAGAAGGATAACCCTTTCGCCGCTGCTGGCATTACCGATCCTAAAGCTTTTATCAAAATGTTTGAAGCGGTTAAGACAGCTGTTGCCGCTGATGATAAAGAGGCCGTTGCAGACCTAGTGCTGCTGCCGCTTCGAGTAAATGGAAAAACATCGATGGAGATTACAACCAAAGCAGAGTTTATAGAGAAATATGATGCCATTATGACAAAACCCGTGAAGGATGCGCTAGCCGCTCAGAAGGTGGAGGATTTGTTCGTACGCGATCTAGGCGTGATGGTCGGAGACGGTGAGCTTTGGTTTGGAGCATCAGCCGAGGAGCCTCAAGCATACGGCATTATTGCCGTTAATCTAGAAGTTGGTAGCACTGAAGTGCCCCCCGTCAAGTAGACATTACAAAAAATAAAAACTGTTAAACGGCCTTAGTCCTAAACTCCATTGGTCTGAGGCCGTTTAGTTTTGCCTGTAATCGTTCGTAATTGTAAAAGTGAATGTAAGCTTCAATGTCCCGTTCAAGCTCATCAAAAGTTCGGTATGTATGCAAATAAAATTTTTCGCACTGCAGGGTTTCCCAGAAGGATTCTATGGGTCCGTTATCAATGCAGCTCCCTACGAGGGACATGCTATGGGTTAATTTTTTGCCAAATGACTTTTTGAACCGTAGGGAAGTGTATTGAAAGCATCGGTCTACTACTGGATGCGCTTGTGGTTAATCTGCTGCTCCGTTTCTTTGCATAAGTGAAGGGTCAATCGACGGTACCCGTAGATACCGCCTACCTTCTCATGCAGCGAGATCATCGATCTTGTGAGTTTCTGGTTTTCTAGTTCACGTACGCTAGGCTTGCGGTTCAACCATTTGTAATAGCTGGATCGTGGAATCTCTGCAATTTCACAAAGTATCTTTATGCTGAACTGCCCGTCTTGCTGTACAGCTTGAATGGCAAGATAGATGTTTTCTTGACGTACTTGACTTAGCGTCGCCTTCTTTCGAGTTCCTCTAACTTTTTTAGAAATGCAATTTCTGCGCGCAGACGTTCATTTTCAGCCTGCATCTTCTTCATGGCAAGCTTTTGGCGGTCTGTGTCAGTTAACTCTTCTTCGGTCTTTTTACGTCCACGTCCATCCTGCAGCGCATCTTGCCCGCCGTCTTGGTATTTCTTCACCCACTGATATACCTGTTGGTAGGAAACCTGATGTTGCTCCGCAGTCTTCCCATAGTCATCGTTATTTGTCAGGCAATATTGAACAATCTCTATCCGTTCTTAGGTAATCCAACACCGCTATAGGTAGCGGCCATAAGGCCTAGTTCACCACTTTCAATCTCTCCGATAATAGTAGGTTTCTCTAATACGGAATATATAACTTTAGACATGAAAATGCTCCCCTCATAGCAACAGGTTTTTTATTATTTCACCTGTCTACTATTTGGGGAGCATATCAGCTAATGAGTAGGATTAATTAGCTTTAATTGTTCTTTACCAATGAATTATTACTTCTTTGTGGTATTATTTGTTAGTTAATACATGTCTGAGAGAGTTTATACAAATAAATGATTAAGCACAAATATCCTATTGGGGAGACCTATGACTGATATAACTTTAGACAATATCAAGATTACAGTAGACTCAAATGACACTGATTACAATCAGGTATGTAATAATTTATATGAGTACAATGTTCGTGCGACAAATGGGTTACTAAAAAAGCCAGGCAAAATATTAATTTATATCTAAAAGATAAATCAGGCAAAGTCGTGGGCGGTTTATTTTGTGAAACCTGGTCTTACGGTTTGTATATTGATGTATTTTGGATAGCTAATGAATACAGAAACAAAGGATATGGAAAAATCATGATAGCAGAAGCTGAGCGGCTAGAGAAAGAACTTGGCTGTATATTTGCTCATACTTCCACATTCACGTATCAATCGCCGGAATTTTATAAGCGTATGGGTTATGAGATTTTTGCCGTTAATGATGAATACCCAGAAGATATAAAACAATTTTTCTTTAAGAAGAAATTATAGTATAAATATTTTTCAAGAGGAACGATAGACTAGCGTATTGCAATCCTGGAAATTCGCTCCGCTAACGGGCAGATTAGTGGGCGTTTATCAGTATTTTGTCGAGAAGGAGGTAATTTTATGACTGATCACGTGGTTCAGTTACGACCTATAACTAAAGACAACGAAACTGAGTGCATCAATTTAAAGCCCCAAAAGAAGCAGGAGGATCTGGTAGCTCCCAATGCAGATTCCATTATACACGCTACGAAAGAACCAACATCCAAGCCTTTTGGTATTTATACTGACGATACAATGGTTGGTTTCCTGCTCTTTGACAATGAAATTTATAAGGACGGGTACTATTGGATACTGCGATTCATGGTCGATGCACGTTTCCAAAAGAAAGGCTACGGATCGTTGGCAATAAGAGAGGTCATCAAGATACTATCCGCCAGGCCTGATTGTAAGCAAATTAGGGTTAATCATGTACCACATAACACCGCCGCGAATCGTTTATATAAAAGTCTCGGCTTTCAAGAGACTGGTGAAATGGAAGACGGGGAAATTGTACTTAGTTATTGTGTCAAACGAGACATCGGTGATGATCATTAAGCTATCGGGTAACGATAGTGGTATAAAGACACGGCGGCAGCCGATCAAATGATGATCAGCTGCCGTTTTCTCAACTAGCTGGATTTATCGTTAATAACTCAAACAGATGATATAATTGAAAAATGGGATTTCATGGGACAATGGAAAGGAAGGGACGTTTTTTGTTTACCAATCATGTTGGAACTACAGCATCGTTGAAATATCCGTTTGATTGTCTTACAGATTTGATATTTGTCACTGAAGAAGAGATTATACCAGCGGATATTATCCTGGTTCCTGGTGGCAGTCACACTAAACCAATGAAGATTGCATCGGAGTTATTCCATTCAGGGATGGCAAATTACATATTACCTTCAGGTGGCTATAATGTAAAAATCGAAAAAACAGAATGGGAATTTCAAAAGGAGATTGGTATATCTTTAGGTGTTCCGGAAGATCGAATACTTAAAGAAGATCAAGCGAAAAACACATTCGAAAATGCAAGAAATTCCTGGAATGTTATCATGGAGCAGCAGATTGAAGTAAGACGTGCGATATTAGTTTGCAAGTCCTTTTTCTCAAGGAGGGCACTGATGACTTATCAAACCGTATTCCCTCCGAACGTAACCTTCCAAGTTAAGCAAGATGATTTACGTTATAACAAAGAAAACTGGTTTCTTGATGAAGTTGGAATAAAAACAGTTCTCACTGAAGCAAAAAAAGTCACGAAATATTTTGGACATCACATTCCTAATTGGGTCCATCAGAAGGAACAGGTATTAAGCTAAAGGGGACTCGATAGTTTAATCATGAAGGGCAGACCAGAATTTGGTCTGCCGCTTTGTCATTTAACAGTTCATTTCATAGGGCTTTTTTCATTGTCTACAATATTGGGGCTGGACCATATCCTATGGTGGGCTGTTTTATATGCATTCTAACCTATTTCTTCGTCAGAGCTTTTAACTCCTCGATCGCCATCGTGATGTGTTCCTCTCCCAATGTCGTTTCTGCTCCGTAAAAAAACAATACATTGGCTACATGGTGGGAACGATAAGACGCCAAATCCGCCGCTGCCCAGCTATTAGCAAAATCCTCTAAGCCTTTTTTAGCCTCTTTGCTTGATGAATAAATATAAATACTAATACTTTGACTCGTATTATAGTTGAATTGCTCCGGTTTTATATCGTTATAGGCTCTAGAAAATACAGCACCCGGGTTTATATCGGTTTTTGCGGTTAACGGGATGCCATGGCTTTCAAATACACTCTTTATTTGATCCAATGTTATCGTTTCTTCGTTTCTTTTGTTCGAACCGCCGCCATAAGCACAGCCTGTAACGACTAAACAAATCATACAAACGATCATAACCATTTTCCTCATAACATCGCCCCTTTGACTGCTATGACGTGTAAATAAGGAAATAAGTTACAGGAGCTCATCCCAGCCAAGCCCTAATTCGGTAACGGTATCATTGCCTATTTGGATATCTTTTTTCGTAAAGGCCTTCGCCCCTAATCGATAATAAAAGTTGATTGCACTATTTTTCTCCAGCACCCATACCATTAATGTTTGATAATTATGTATTCTCAAATGATCGACCACAGCGGAAAACAGTGCTTTTCCGAACCCGAGCCCCTGGTACTCCTCCAGCAAGTATATGGAGTAAAGCTCTCCGTCGTAGTCGTATTGCTCACTCCTGCACTTCCCACCGTTTGCGAATCCTACTATCGTACCTTCATCATTTTCAATAACGTAAATCACTTCATCAGGGTTCGAGCGATTAAATACCCATAACCAATTTTTAATACGACTTTCGATGCTAAGCTTGGTCAAATAATCATCCGAGATTATCCCTTTGTAGGTGGATTTCCAGCTCTCTACGTGGACATGAGCGATATCAGGTACATCGTCAATCGTCGCCAGTCGAATCCGCATATGATCCTCTTTTCTTATCGCGCAAAATACACTTTATAAATCGGTTTGCCATGCCTAACAACATAAATCATAGTACTAGCCTCTCATTTTATATATATTTCCATTGGATATTATTGGAATGAGTGATACTATGATTTTAGTTGATATGACTTCTATATCGCAAGAAGAATGTAATAATGATTTTGTTATGATAAGCATGTTATGTTCAGTACATAATTAGAATGGGAGGAACCAAAATGTTAGTTGTCACTACAGAAAATATTCCTGGTTATCATATTGATAAAGTATTAGGCCACACGTTTGGTGTAGTAGTAAGAAGCCGCGGCCTTGGAGGAAATATTACAGCCTCTGTGCGAAGTATATTCGGTGGAGAAATTAAAGAATATACTGAAATGATTGAAGATGCCCGTAAGGTCGCTATAGACCGTATGATTCAAAATGCACATGCCATGGGAGCAAATGCAATCGTGATGATGCGATTTGACTCTGGTGAAATCGGACAAACGATGTCTGAAATCGTCGCTTATGGTACTGCAGTTGTGGCTGAGAAAAATTAGCGATGCCCTATTTCATGAGCATTTACTTCGCCCTTCAATTGTTGGTTATTATTATCGCTATTATTAGTACGTTTATATATCGCCGTAGGCGGCTAAAGCAACGCACGCTTCAGCCTCCAGCTGGTTTCCAGATAACGAATGAAATATTTATTGATCCGACAACGGGCGTTCAGCAGCAAGTATGGTTTAACCCTAGTACTGGAGAAAGATTTTATGAAAGAACAGATAACAATAAAAAATAAGCTAATTCACGGTGGTTAAAGCTGCCTTGAATTAGCTTATTTTTTTAAAATTCAATTAGAGTCCTGCTAAGCGCACCACAGCATGACTACTCATAAGCCCGTATTTCAACAACTTCAGCATAAGGGCATCCATTTGTAGCTTCAATTACAACGCGGATCTTATTGGTACGGATAGGCTCCAGCTGATGCGTCCGTTTACGTTTTCTATTATCCGTCTCACGCAGCAATACCTTCCATTGCTCATCGACAAAAGCCTCAATTCGATAATCCTTCACCAGCTCAGGAATAACTTCAAATGGCGTTCTATGATGGTGCAGGTTGATTAGATCCTCATTCACATCATCATTGAAGGTAATATGAATATTGGATATGAAAACAGAGGAATCCCACTCAAGAGAAAGCCACTCTGGCTTATTGCTCTCCATTCGATTAGAAACCCATGTATGAGGACCGCCATAAGGTCTTGTATAGCCATCAATAGCAGATACCGCTTCGTATGCTGTAGTCTCAGGGAATGCCTTGAAGCAGAAAGGTGTTCTGTGCAGCCCTTTCATTTGCCAAGCCATGGTCTGCTGCGTATCCGAGTAACTAGAGAAATCAGCGGATGAATCGATCTTGTTCTCGAAGCACAACACACCGTAAAGCGGCGTTTCAGACGTATACAATTGCAGCTCCGGGTTCGACTGAATGACAACGAATAAATTGATCGCTTCTTCCGCCTTATAATCAAGCGCAAAATCAACCCACTGCTTCGTTCCCTGTGTTACTTTCACGGTATGCTTGGAGATAAGTCCCATTGGAATATAGTTTTCTTTTTTTCCAGTAGAATGTATTTCAATCGTCATTTCTGTATTCGCCAAAGCATCAACAAGCAAAGACAGCTTATTTAGCTCCGAAGTGACCGGGAACGTTATTCCGACCGGATTCAGTAAAGAATAAACCTTAGACGCATCATCTATATGCACGTTTCTCATCGTACTCGAAGCAGCTGCTTTGGCGCTTCTCCCCAAATCGCCGGCATCCTCATTGCGAATACCAATAATGGAAGCATCTTGTCTAAGGAGTGTTTGCTGCAGCTCTGCAAGATGAGACTGACTTAGCTCTCTTGGTGTAATTCCCTTCATAGCAGAGATGGCAGCTCCCGTCCCGGCCGCTTCTCCCATTACCGCACAAGTAGCCATTACTCTAGTCGTGCCAAAAGCAACATGTGTCGCACTAACATTTCTGCCGGCGAACAATAAATTATTAACGTTGCTGGAATACAGCGAACGGAACGGAATATGGTACGTACCATCTGCATGGAAGTGTTTGGAGCCGCTCTCTTCCGCATACATTCCCTTTGGTGGATGCAAATCGATGGACCAGCCACCGAACGCTACTCGATCCTCAAATTGCTCCTGCGCCACGATATCATTCTGATTGAGGATATAATCACCAACAAATCTCCTGTATTCCCGTTTGCCTGGAAGAGATCCTACCCATTCCAGAGTCATATTATCCGCTTCAAATTTCCCTGAGTTTTTAATATAATCCCAGATGCCATAAATAACGGACCACAGCTCATCCCGTATTCTCTCATTCTCATGAACGGTATCCAGCTCCCCGCCCCATTCAATCCACCAGTAGTGGCAGCCCGAATCTCCGCTTCGCATTACCCGGCGTACCGGTATGGAGGTTTGGGAAATATCCTTGGCAAAGCTTGGCGGGATATATTTGACTGGTTGGCCTGCATCCTTTGTATAAAATAAAATCGTGCTTCCGAGCGTGATGTCATCCGCAACTTCAGGAGCCCAATCCTCCTTAAATTCATGATGCGCTTCCCGTCCAATTCGAAACTTTGCTCCTGCTAGAAAACCGACCAGACCGTCCCCGGTGCAATCTAAAAACATTTTGCTCTCGAAGCGAATTTTGCGTTCAGATCCCATCATCCAGCCTGTCACGGAATGAATCTGACGATCCACCTCTGAGCCTGTTGCTTCAACCTCATGTACATCTGTGTTGAGGAACAGCTCGATGTTTTTCTCCGCTTTAACGGCCTCTAATACGATCAGATCCCAAAGATAAGGATTGCCATCAGGATTGCGATACTGATTTTCTACGAACAATTCACCCATAATACCCGTTTCTCTGGCATAACGATTCACGCCATGCCCTGTAGCACCGCATACCCAAACGCGCACCTCGCTGCTGGAGTTGCCGCCCAAGACAGGTCGGTTCTGTACCAAGGATACGGTCTGTCCTAGTCTTGCCGCAGCAATGGYAGCGCAAACGCCGGCGAGCCCGCCACCAATGACGGTTACTTCTGTCTTTATAATTTCAGATCTCATATCATAACGCTCCTTTTCTTTGTGAGTGATCAGCCCTTAACGGCAGAGCCCGATATGCCCTGAATAATATATTTTTGACCGATGATAAAAATTAGGATCATAGGGACAATCGCAGCGGTTGCCGCAGCCATCATGCCGTTGTAATCGACGTTATTTTCCAAAATAAAATTTTGCAAGCCAAGCGGGATCGTATATAAATTGGGGCTGGATAAAAATACGAGCGCGTTCTCAAAGTCATTCCAGTGCCACGAGAAGTCGATAATCGTAAAGGTAGCTAGTGCCGGCTTCGCTAAAGGCAGAACAAGCTTAAAGAAAATGCGAAAATGACCAGCACCGTCTATAAAAGCAGATTCCGTAATTTCCTTTGGAATGCTCATAAAAAATTGTCTTAGCATAAACACGCCAAAAATCGAGAACAAGCCCGGCAATATAAGCGCCCAATGCGTATTGTATATATGCATCCAGTTAAACATGATGAACTTCGGAACAAAAATAACCTGTGGCGGTATCATCATCATGGACAAGTAGACGAGAAACATGGCATTCCTGCCTCTAAACTCGATTCTCGCAAAACCATAAGCAGCGAAAGCGGATAGAAACACTGCGCCGACTGTGCTAATAATGGAGATTTTAAGTGAATTCAAATAATAGGTGATGAAGTTATAGTCACCTGTCCAAATTCGTTCATGGCTTCTCCAATCAAGCTTAGAGGGCAGCCATCTTGTAAATACTTCACTTGGACTCTGCAGGGACGTGCTGACCATCCATAGAAACGGAAGTATCATGAACACGCCGCAAATGAGCATGAGTACAGTTAACGGCATCTTGGTTTTGACAGAGCTGACTAGATTGTTCATTGAAAACTCCCCTTTCTAATAGTGGACCCAGCGCTTCTGGCTAATCCATTGAATAACGGTTATCCCCATAATAATAGCGAACAAGAACCATGATATCGCTGAAGCATAGCCCATTTCATAATAGCTGAAGGCTGTTTTGTAAATGTATAGCGACAAGATCGTCGTGCTTCCGCTCGGACCGCCCTGTGTAATCGCTTGAATGATGGAGAAGGATTTCATCGTCATGATTAAGCCCGTAATGAGCAGCATAAAGGTAGTCGGACTAACAAGCGGCCATACAATTCGCCACGTGACAGTCCGGCTCTTCGCGCCGTCTATCTTCGCTGCTTCCAGCAGTTCAGGCGACACTTCTTGAAGCGCAGCAAGATAAATAATCATGTTGTAGCCTAACAAGAACCAGATCTGTATGATGTCAATCGCATACATCGCAGTCTCGGTATCAGCGAACCAGCCTGGCGGCGATACAATGCCAATCCAGCGAAGTATTTCATTGATCGGCCCTTGAGAGGGTTGAAACAAGAGCATCCAAACGAATGCAACAGCTACCCCGCTAGAAATATAGGGAAGAAAAAACATCCCCCGCAGCAGCCCTTTCAGATATACATTCTTATTCAGAACGAGAGCGACGACAAAGGATAGTCCAAGCGATACTGGAACAGAAAGAAGGAATATCGCCGTATTCTTAATCGCATTATAAAACTGATCATCCTGAAACATTCGCTTTATATTGTCCATTCCCGTGAACGAGACATTTGGATTCGAAAATTGATAATCGGTAAAAATCAGTCCAAAGGAAAATAACGCAGGTACGACAAAAAACAATAATACGCCCAACATATTCGGAAGAATAAACACATAACCCAACCAGCTTTGCTTGCGCATCCAGCTCGTTTTACTCATAACAACCCGCCTTTCTTCGTTCACCCGTAAAAAAAAGTAAGAAGGACAAGGCTGCTCCTTCTTACTTTCTTTACGCAGCTTATTTCTTGATGAATTCGTTGTGCCGCTCTGCCATATTTTTCAACGTCGTGTCGATATCTTGCTTATTGAGGAAGTACTTCTCATATTCTTCTTTGCGCGCATCGATCACTTGCTGAGGCACGTTAAGCTGGAATGATTCGAATTTGCCGAATACCACTTTGTTAAGAGAATCCCGATCATAATTTTCTTCATACCCTTTTAGGAGCAAATCAATCGCTTCCGTGCTGTCTACACTTTTGGATGACGGAATACGTCCGCCCGGAGCCATTGGCAGCATTCCGCCATCAGCGTACCATTTCACAAATTCCCAAGCCGCTTCTTGATTTTTGGATTTCGCGTTAACCGAAATCACGTCGCCCAATCCGCCTGGATATTTGAAGTTGGTTTGATCCTTGGAGATACGCGGAATTGGTGCAAAAGCAATTTTGAAATCATGCGGGAAATCGACTAGATTGTTCGCATTACGGAATATAAATTCACCAGCTGTCAGCATCGCTGTCTCGCCTTTTAGGAACATCGTATCCACCGGCATCTTGCTGGTCAGCTGCTCGCCATATTCCGGAGTTGATTTATCCTTGAACATCATGTTGTGCAAAATTTCAAACCCTTGTTTCCAATAAGCATTATCGAAGTTGGATGTGCCGTCTGCTTTCACGTACCCGTCTCCACCGATCGTGCCGTCGAATTGCGTAGTAAATGCAGCATCATGCTGGAGCAAGCCCCATACATTAGGTTGTTTCAATTTCAGTGCATATTCCTGTAAATCAGACCATGTCCAATCTAGCGGAGGAATAGGCAAACCTGCCGCATCAAGCATATCTTTGTTCAACCAGATGAACGCCATGTTTTTCTTTGTAGGCATGCCGTAATACTTGTCATTAATCATCCATTGCTTAGCTTCAGGACCCATTTGCTCATCAATGTTGTAATCCGTCTTTGCGCTCATATCTACGGCTACACCTGCATCTATTCTCTTTTGAAGGCGAGAGAGGGTGTAGTTTATATAAATATCTGCATCTTGCCCGGCAAGCAAAGCAGTATCCAGCTTTAAGTTGCCCGCATCATCATTAACGAACCGAACATATTCCACTTGTACATTTGGATTCTCGGCATTCCATGCGTCAACAACTGCTTGAGGTCCCGCTTCAGGAGGCACGCCGCCCCATAGCGTAAGCTTAATCTTTTTGGTTGTTGTGGCGCCGCTGTTTGTTGGTGTCCCCGAAACATTATTTTTGTTGTTCCCACCGCATCCAGCGATCAGAACCATGACAAGAATAAGAGAAAGAGCACTGATCAACATTCTGTTTCTTTTCATTTCTTTGCCCCCTACAAACTTGTTTAATTGCTTAGTTAAATCTTATCACCGGGCATTTCGCGGGGTAAGGAACGATATTTGGCGATTCATGATACATTCTTTGGATCATTTATTTTGCTCTTTGCGATATTCACTTGGCGTCATGCCGCACCATCGTTTAAATATTTTAATAAAATAGTTGTCATTCTCGAATCCTACTTGCCTTGCAATCTCGCCTATTGATTGGCTTGTTTCCTCAAGCAGCATCTTTGCTGCCTCGATTCGGCGGTTCTGTACATAGTGAATAAAGGTTTGGCTCGTTTTTTTCTTAAACAAATCACTCACATAGCTTGCATCCATAGAGATGAGCTCAGCTGCACGTTTTAATGTGATTTCCTCAGCGTAATGCTCCTCAATATGGCGGATAATTTTATTCATCTCAGGATGATCCGTAGGTTCAGACGTATTCTTCTTAGGAAACCACTTGGCTGCTTTCCTTAATTGCTCTCGCTGCTCTAATTCAAGGGTTACCTTCTCTAGTGCCTGCGTCAACCCGCTCACATCCATTGAAAGCTTAAGTAAATAGCTGGACGCTCCGAACTCCAGCGACTGCCTTGCATACTCGAACTCATTCATACAGGTAAGCATAACGAATCGGCAATCAAGCCCTTCTTTCCTGACAGATTTCAGCAGCTCTACTCCATCCATCATGGGCATATCAATATCGGAAATGACCACGTCCGGCCGCAATTCTCGAATCACCTGCAACGCTTCCTCGCCGTCATTAGCAGTGGCTATAATTTCAAAAGGAAGATTAGCTTTGCTCATCAGCTTGCTGAGACTCGCTCTTGCATGCTGTTCATCATCAACGATCAATACGGTCCACATCGCTGTCAGTCTCCTTTAAATAGGGTTTCGATAATAATAGAGGGAGATGCATCATAACCTTTGTTCCCTCTTCTGATGAGGCAAGGGACAAGCCCGTACTCTGATTTTTGAAAAGAAGCTCCAAGCTTTCTCGAATATTTTGAATACCGATGCTTTTCCGCTTACGGAACACCTTCTTCTCTTTGGCACGTTCTACCCCTACTCCATTGTCCGCCACTTCAAGATACAAAAGATCATGTCTCGCCTCTGCTTTGATTTCAATTCGGCCGTCACTCCGTCTCCCTCCAAACCCATGTATAATGGCGTTTTCTACCAAAGGCTGAAGACAGAATTTCGGAACCAGTGCAAAGTTTAGCTCGTCACTTAGCTCATAGCTGACTGTAATATGCCCACCGAAGCGAGCGCTTTGTATGCGCATATAGGAATCGATAAGCGCAATCTCATCTTTCAGCAATATAAGGTCGACCTCTACATTCAATGTCGTCTCTAATATTTTTCCGAGCGAAACACAAATTTCATAAATGTCATCCTCATCCTTCTCAAGCGCTATGCTTTTAATAACATTAAGCGTATTCAAAAGAAAATGCGGGTTCATTTGAGATAAGAGAACCTGAAAGCGGACGATCTGCCTCTGACGTTCCTCTAATTGAAGCCGTTCCATTAAGCCATTTATATCGTCAATCATGGTATTGAAGCTTCGCGTGAGTGCAAGAATTTCACCTCGCCCTTGTTCTGGCAGCTTTACTTTGAGGTTAGTCTTGACCGATATCTCCATCTTTCGCTGCAGCGTTTTTAGAGGAACAGTAATCGTTGAAGAAATAAAATAGGTCATCATGACAAACACAAGCGTAATCAACCCGAAGATGGCGAAAAAGCGTTTTTTCAACGTTTCCACTTCTTCAAACAGCAAGGACAAGGGTACTTTTTTCACAATAAATCCATTTAACTGAGCAATATGGCTGAACGTATACAATACCTTCTCATCTTGGCTAACAATGGAAGCGGATGCAGAGGGCTCTTTTACTTCGAGCATCGCTGATAAAATGGCGGGATCAATCGCTTCATCGGCATCGGACTGCACCATTGATTTTCCTCTATGATCCAATAAATAATAAATGCCTTCGCGCTGCCTATCTCTCATCACCTTGTTGAACCATTGCTCATAATCGATGCTGATACGGGCATAGGCGTACTCTTTAAGATTCTCATCGCGGAGCATCTGATAGAGACTAAGCATATTTTGATTGGGTTTAATAACCGGACTCACATAATTGGTATCGCTTGCATTCCAAATGGAGCTTTCCCCTTCATTGGAGGAAAGCATCTTTACCCATGCTTCACTCGTAATCGAGGAGTAATTCAGTGGCTCACGAGGAGCAAAGGAGGTATAGGCATAACCTTGTTTATCTACCAGCGTATAATACACCGTTGCACCAGTCAGGAAGAAGCTGTTCTCAATGCTTGCGAACTTATTCTCCACCAGTTCCTTCCGCGTTAGCGGATCTTTCTGCTCCGGATTTTTCATAACCGAGCGGATGGTGTCATCCTGTTCTAATAGCAGGCCTGTCTTCATAACAAGCCCGAGCACATCCAGGAAAGACTTCTCGATATCGAGAAGCTGATCCTCGTTTTTGGCGGAGGCTTCCTCCTGCAGAACTCTTTCCGTTTCACTGAAATTATAAATAACTAATAAAACGAACGGAGCTAGCACTAGCAGCAAAAAAGCCATCAATATTCTGTTTTTGAACGTTTCTGGAGTTAAGCCTCTAATCCATTTGTTCACGCGATATGCCTCCCAAGTGCTCTCATCTGTTTAAAAATTGATTCGACATACCTCTCAAGATAACGCGAATAGTCCGTAGGAGCAAGCTTGAAAATAAAGCGGATAACTCTCCTTCATCATGACATAAACGAATGGATTGACCTAACTTGCGGTGTTTGCGCCCAGTGAAAAAAAAGAGCCCTTAGGGGCTCCCTCAAATGGCGTGTTGTCGCATACCGTAAATTATCTTCTTGAAAGCACCTTCGTGCTCCGCTTAATTCTGTATTTATAGAGAGTCCTTTTTTTAACGAGGCATTCTATTCATAAAACGTTCCGTGTTCTTCATAAAGCCATACTTTTCGTATAGTCCATGACCATCGAGCGTACCAAGTAGACCCATCATTCCTTCAAATTGCTCGGTTATCACTTCTACTAATTTCTTCCCTAGCCCGGCGCCTCTATATTCCTCATCAATATAAACGTCGTACAGATAATACATAGTCGCAAAGTCCGTCACTACACGAGCAAAACCAACCTGCTTGTCCCCATCATACACGCCAAAGCAGACCGAGTTATTTATAGATTTTTTTATCATTTCTAATGACCTTTTATTCGCCCAATAGCTTCTAGCTAAGAAGCCACAAATGGTGTCAAACTTAAGCATTGATTTATCATCGCTTATTACATACCGGTCATACAATAGCTCCATATTAACACCCAACCTCTCTTATCCTTTTAGAAAACCAGAAGCCTTATGTTCGCGAAGCCAACTGATCATAAAATCAAACAACTCTACAGAATACGTGTGTTCTTGGGGTCTTGAGGGCATTGTCTCTACAATTTGTTGTACATTATTTTCAATCGATACGGATTCAATGAAACTGACCAAACCCGGAATAAATGAATTTAAAGCTTCAAAATAGTGCTTTTGCGGTTCAATAAATGTTAAATTCATTTCAAACCCGCTGCGTCCCCTGGTTGCGTCACCCTCTTTGCGTTTACGCAGCTCAGCCTCATTTATGCTCAATAGGTAATACTTATCTGGAAAGCCAATCTTGCGGGCAAGCAATTGCTTACGGAAATAATCCGTTAGGAACTCAAGCGACTGTCCGCCAAAGAGAGTATACCCAAAAGCCCAGTTGTACCAGAAAGGCTGAAATAGATCGATATCAATAACAACAAAACGATGGTCCTTACTCTTCTCCTGCGCTATTCTGAAGCGATCAAGCTGACGCTCAAAAAACCATTCAGGATACTCGTTTTCTGGGCGTTTCCACAACGTATTCACTTCGGGAATATGATAACCGCCGTATTTTAATGCTAATGCGCTTGAGGTGGTCGTCTTGCCAACTGCACTCGCACCTTCCATATGTATAATTGTCATGATAACACCTTCACATTCCGCTTAACTCTGCGTTTATAGGAAATCCATGAAATGAATAGCGATTCCTCTGCTTTATGGCTTGCAACCTTATCTATGAAGTAAAAATCTTGGGGACCTACCTCTATTTTTGTAATGGGCAGCACCGGCGATTCACTAATCCACTCGTCAAAAGACACGACAGAATGACTAACCATTTTGAACGTATCCTGTGGTAAAATGTACACCATTCCGCTCGTCCAAGGTGCTTTATTTTTAGTCTCGCTAGTGATAGAGAAGAAATAATAGCTCTGAGATGCCTTCACTTTTAAACAAGCATTTCGAAAGTTGCCTACCACTTTACTCCGATCAAAAACCGCATAAAACAACGGCCAAATGCCATCTTTTGTGCCAAATATGGCTTCTACATATTTACCGTTAAAAAGCGTCTGCTTTCTTAACTCGAATTGTTCAATATTTTTATGATTTGACCCGTGCATTATGACTGGTTTTGTCATTGCAATATACTGAACAAAACGGAATTTGGGAAAAGTGCTGGCGTACATTATTTCAGATTTATTGCGGACAGCATCCGAATACAATCTTTCATATTCATTGACCTCGTCCTCTGTGAACTTAAATACAGGGGAGCGATAAAATAGAAGTCCCAGCAGCACTGATACTACCTTGGTTACCATACAATTCCCTCTATTCGGACAGAGCCATTATTTTTTCACACTTCTTATGAAGGTATTGCCCACAACAAGCGTAACGGCGATAACAACAATAATTACTAGAGTATCTTCAGTATCATGCACACGATGGGTTAAATCGAACAGATACCCTAATTCGAAAAACAGGATAACTAACCATATAGCAAAATAATGTTTTGTGCTCATCGTATCAGCCTCTTTTCTCAAAACGAGTTATTTAGTAAAATAATTCTCGCTTTGCTTCCAATTATTTTTCACAAGCATAAAAACGATAATCAACAAAAATAGGCCGCCTATATAAAACAGCACTGTTTTTAAATTAATTGCTTTTCCTTCATATTCGCTCCCATACGCTGCCTTAATGAAAGAACCATCGTCCTGCTTTATCGCAATGGCCTCATTTATCGATATATCCTTGATTGCGTAGTATTCCGTTCCTTTCGGATAAACGTTTGAGAAATTGCCAGAGTACGTTCCTTCTTTGTCTGAATAGGAAGTAACCATACCGATTTTAGAGCCAATCTGTGCGGATTCCACCTGAGTATTTGAAACAATGTAAGACTTGCCTTCGTTCACAACGAAACGATACGCCCAATCCGCATAAGCAGTCCCTAACGCAATAAATGTACTTACCGTGAAAAAAATGCTTATTAAAAACATAAACTTCCTCATTTGGTCTAACCTCCCTGTATTGTATCTTATTATGACGAAAAGATAGAGAGAGAGTTGCATGAGAATCATAATAAACAAATAAGGGGCTGTCTCAGAAGTAGGATTACCTACGCTTGAAACAGACCCTGCTTTGTTTTTTTGAAGGAGCATAAGCATATTTTCTCTATCGCTTACGAACCTAATCACTCTTATTTAAACCATTCGTAATGAATTAAAATTACAACGAACTCCAGAATCGTTATTTTGCGAAAAATAGATCCTAACACCTTACATAACTTACTATAACGTCAATTAGGTTCGTTAAAATGAAACAAACGTAGTTTTTTGCATAATAAGCATAGTACAGTTCGTTAGAGTAAAGATCATGGGTTTTGGGTTGTGAATATGTGAGAGGCAGCTTCTTCCGCATAATTTAATATAAGTATACGTTGGCCATGCCCCTCTAATCGATTTACGACTTGTTTAGCCGTTTCGAAATTAAAGGTGACGCGCCCCGTGGTCTCAAATCCTTCCGGCATCGGAACGCAGCGATGAACCTTCGCGACAACAAATACGGTATACGTATCTGTTTCCGTCCAATACCAGCAGGCAACAGGTATTCTCTCCGGCATCAGCAGCAGTCCGGCTTCCTCCACCGTCTCCCGATCTAGCGCCTCGTCGATGCTCTCGCCCGGTTCAATTCTTCCGCCAACCGTCGTTAGCGTCTGCTCGTTGCGATCCCACACCATCACGATAGAGCCATCCTCGAGCAAAGGAATACTATGTATGCCAGCGATTCTTTTATCCGTCGGAAGCTCATTCACTCTCTTCAACATAAAATCCTCTCCTTCTGCCTATTGCTGCTTATCTTCTAGAAGGTGACAGACCTCTTCTAGCTTCAAACCGCGAGATCCTTTTACTAAAACAACATCATCTTTACTCAGGATTCGCATGCACTCTTCAGTTAAAGCTATTTTTGATGTGAAATGTTTGGCTTCTCCCTCAAAACCATTATCGAGAAGCGTATCCGAAATTATTTTGCTTATATGACCGAAAGTAAACACCGAGTGAATTTTTGATAAATCCACACTCCGGGCTACTTCTTCATGAAACGCTGCCTCGGCATCTCCTAGTTCGAGCATGTCCCCTAATATTAATACTTTTTTATGGAATCCCTCTAAGTTTTGAACCGTTTCAATGGCCGCCTGCATAGAAACAGGACTGGCATTCCAAGCATCGTTAATAATTAAGAAACCTTTGGCCGACCAAATCCGCTCCATTCTCATTCCTGAAATCTCTAAATTGCTCAGCCCTAATTGAATATGTTCTTCATCGATTTTAAAAAGGTTTGCAACAGCAATCGCGGCAATGGCATTGGCCACATTATGGCTACCAAGGAGCGGCAATCGAAATGGCATATGATATTGCTTTAATGTGAATAAGAGATCTGATTGCTTGTGCTCTATATTCAGAGGAAAATAATCGTTGGATGGAGATAGACCGAATCGAATGGTTGCTCCTGTCCACGGAAAGCCTCTCTCCTCCAGTCCCTTAACGAGCAGCGGCTCATCGCCATTAAACAGGAAATTCCCTTCAGAGTTTAGTCCCTCAATTATTTCCAACTTGGCCAAAGCGATTTGTTCTCTAGAACCTAGATTCGACAAGTGAGAAACGCCAATCATTGTAATTATAGCAACATCAGGCTTTGCAATTTCAGACAGAATTTTAATTTCACCTCTGTTGCTCATGCCCATTTCTAAAACAACGATTTCTGTATCATCTCTAACCTCTAATAAAGAGAGCGGAAGTCCGTACTCGCCATTGGGATTTCCACTTGTTTTCTGAACGTTAAACGTTGTACTCAATAAGGTATAGGCCATATCCTTAACCGTTGTTTTGCCATTACTGCCTGTTACAGCAATTACCTTGCAGTTTAATTGGCTTCGATACGCCATGGCGATGTTTTGCAGTGCTTTTAACGTATCTTCTACTATAATAATCGGTAAGCCTTCAGGTGGCGGGATATGATCTGCTTGCCATAAAGAAGCAACTGCCCCCTTTTCAAAAGCCTGCTTAACGTACTTGTGTCCATCGTCGATCCGTACGATTGGAATATACAAATTGCCAGGATGAATCGTTCTTGTATCAATGGATACGCCATGGACCTTTTGATCCAAGAATCCAAACAAGCTATCTTGCAACGCATAACCATCAGACATATTTGTAATTTCTTCAAGGGAACGTATGATCATTAAAATCCTCCCTTTATCAGGTTTACACACTTGTACAGATACCCATATTTTACCTTAAATTAAAATACTTCGCTCGTATTTCCCTTCCGTTCCTAAATATATGCCCTGTGCTATATAAATGAACAAAAACGCTTGCGGCTATGAGCTGGAAAGCGCATTTCGAACAGCTAATATATATTTTGACTGATCCAGCGGGTTGACGCCTCGTCTTACCCGTTCCGCCTTTACATCAGGCGGACATTCGCGATATCCGGCGAAGAAGGTTGCAAGCGCACCTCTGCCCTTGGTAAGCGATCCAAATCTCGCAGGAAACTCAAGCGACGTAGCAACAGGAATGATCCCTTCAATTTCCATTCTCTCCTGCCTGACGACTGGCGTATCAAACTCGCCTCGCATTAGAATGAGCTCGTTCATCAGCTTGCCGCCCGTCTCTTCTGGGGCAGAGAGGCGGAAGGACAGCATCGGCTCCAGCAGCTTTACTCCAATGCGCGACAAACCATCCATAATGCCCATCGGGGTTGCGACTGCAAAATCTAGCGGATGCGTATGCCACACATGATGCTCGCCCTCAATAAGAGTAACCTTTATATCCGTTACTTCCCAGCCAAATAACCCCTGCTGAAGCGCTTCGGGCACACTTCTTGCCACCTCGTTCTGATAGCGGTCAAGCAGCCGCTCTGATCGGACAACGGAGCTAAACGTTATCCCGCTCCCGCGCTCACCAGGCTCAATATGAAACCGCAGAATTGCCCAGCATGGCTTCGGCATCGTATAGGCAATGAAACCCTCGCCTGATTGAGCAGGCGTCTCTTTATAGATAACCGATGGCTGATCGAATTCAGCCTTTAAGCCGTACCGATTGTTCAGCACATGCGTCAGCACCTCAATCTGAATCGGCCCCATGACTTTCAGGTGCAGCTCGCGCTGCTCCTGCAGCCATTGCAAATCGAGCAGCGGATCTTCATCCGCAAGCTCATGCAGCGCCGCAACGACAGCCGGATATTCGGCTTCGTTGCTCCAGCGCACCTGTACCGTCAGCAGCGGAACAGCCATCCGCGTCTCACCGGGAACAAACTCAGCGCTGCCTATAATGTCGCCAATGCGCGCCTGAGTCCAGCCGCAAACCGCTGCAATATCGCCTGCCGCGAGCAGCCCTACATCCTCGGCCTTTTGCCCATCGATTTTGCGAATCTGCGTAATTTTCTCTTCGATCTGCTGCGTCTCATTGCGGACGGAATCACGATTGCGAATCACCCCGCTGTACAGGCGGACATAGGCGATTCTGCCCATCGCTGCATCGCGCTCAATACGGAAGACGACGCCCGACACCGGACCGTCTGAGACGATTTGGGGCGGCGGCAGCAGCGTAATCATTGCTTGCATGAGAGGCTCGATGCCTATCCCACGATTCGATGCGCCAAAAAGAATTGGAAATAATTCACCGCGCTGCGTAAGCGCAGGCAGCAGTTGATTCAGTTCTGCTTTGGGCAGTGTGCCACTGTCTAAATATTGAAGAAGCAACGTTTCATCTTGCTCTGCCACAGCTTCCTCCAACAGTTGCAAATAACGCTGCGCTTCCTCCGTCTCACTCCCTGCTATTCCCGAAACGAGCAGGCTAACTCCACCGCTGAAACTATCCTCGAGACCAAGCGGAGCCTGAACTGGCGCTGCTTGATTGGATAACAAACGCTTAATTTGCTGGATCGTTCCTATTGGATCTGCACCGATTCGGTCCAGCTTGTTCACGTAAATAAGCGTTGGAATGTTTCGTTCGCGCAGCGCATGCCATATGACTTCTGTCTGTGCCTGCACACCCTCAACTGCCGACAGAATAAGCACCGCTCCATCCATGACGCGCAGTGAACGTTCGACCTCAGAGAGAAAATCGACGTGCCCCGGTGTATCGACCAGATTAATCGTTACTCCTTGCCAAGTAAAACGGGTTGCTGCTGCACGTACCGATATGCCTCTTGAGCGTTCCACTTCTAGAAAATCCGTCTGTGACGTGCCTGCATCCACGCTGCCAAGCGAACGAATGCGACCGCTATGGAATAAAATCTGCTCTGTTGTAGTCGTCTTCCCCGCATCAACGTGAGCAAATATTCCGATGTTCCTTATATGTGTTGAAGCATTTGGCTCCATATTGCATATCCCCTTACTCTCACTAGCTGTTCCTTTCCTTATCCTACCGCTGAAAGCGTTTTACAGCAACAAAAAACGACCCACCGGGCAAATGCCCGATGAGCCGTTAATAAATATGCTTCTTAATCCATTAGCCTTGATGAATCGCTTCAATATCAATTGAAATCTTCACTTCGTCGCCAATGAGCACGCCGCCCGTTTCAAGAGCAGCATTATACGTTAAGCCGTAGTCGCTGCGTTTCAGGCTGCCCGTCGCGCTAAAGCCTACTTTATCGTTGCCCCAAGGGTCTTTGCCTGCGCCTTCGAAGCTGACTGCAAATTTCTCGGAACGTGTGACGCCATGAAGGCTCACATCGCCAACAACGGAATATTCGCCGTCGTCTGTTTTTGTGATTGCCGTTGCAGTAAATACAAGCTTCGGAAACTTCTCGATATCAAAAAAATCATTGTTGCGCAAATGTGCGTCACGATCCTTGTTGCGTGTGTCCACGCTATCAAGATCAATCGTAAGCTGGATATCAGCTGAAGTCAGGTCATTCGCATCAGCGGAAATATTGGCTTCAAACGCATGAAAAGTACCTTTTACTTTTGCGATCATCATATGCTTTACCGAGAAATCGATGCTGCTGTGCGTGGAATCAACCGTCCATTGTGATTTTGCCATTTTAAAATTCCTCCAAATAAAATATTAACTTACTTTTTAAAACTTACTAACTTATATTATGTATATTTATATCTTATTGCGTAATCCTATTTATGTCAATTGTATTTACAAAAAAAAGACACCAGTGAAGTGGTTAAACTTCTCTGATGTCCATTATTCATTATGATTTGAGCGAGCAGCTTTGCCTTAGCTCATCTTAACCCTGCAAAACTGCGGATTTCTCCTTATTATCACGCTTAACGAGCCCATATTTCTCCCATTTTCTACTCTTCCATCGGAAAAACATAATAACGGCTCGCAGCCATTCATCTGCTGCAATCGCCAGCCAAATACCAGCGAGGCCCATATCAAGCTGGAATACGAAGAAGTAGCCAAGCGGCAAGCTCATTGCGACCATAGAACCCATTCCGATATACAGAGGGTACTTTGCATCGCCTGATGCACGCAGTGAGTTGATAAGCACGATATTAATCGTACGGCCAGTCTCCAGCACGATGCTTAGCAGGAGCACATTTATGCCCAGCCGAACAATTTCCTCATCGTCCGTAAACATTCGCATGAGCGGCTCGCGGAACAAAATAACGAGCAACACGGCAAGCAAGGTTACGGCACTTGCCCAGCGCACGCTTTTCCATACTTGACGGTAGGCAATCGTTTGCTCGCCTGCACCGACCATCCTGCCTACGATAATCGCAGTACCCATGCCAATTGCGAAGGCAAACAGGTACGTAAACATCGAAATATTATTCGCATAGTTTTTCGCCGCCAAGGAGGCCGCGCCAAGATACGTAGCATAATACAAAAATACGATTTGGCATGCCTGATACATCACTTGCTCCAATGCAGACGGAATGCCGATTCTCAGTATTTTAAGGATATACTCCTTGGACAATGCAATATAATACTTGATTTCAATCCGTACTGACATAATCCGGTACAGCATCCAGAAGAAGACGATGAGCGCTAAACCACGGCTAATGACTGATGACAACGCCGCACCTTGAACTCCCATCTCCGGAAATCCGAATTTCCCGAAAATAAGCAAATAGTTTCCGATAATATGAACGATATTCATGCCAAGCGATACGAACATCGCTTCCTTTGTAAAACCGTGTACACGAATAATGGCAGATATCGAGTTGATGATAGCTTGAAGGAAAATCATGCCGCCTACAATGGCTAAATAGCTTTTCGCATGTTCAAGTATTTCACCTTGCAAATTTAACGTTTGCAGCAAATGTCCGCCGAACAACACGAACATAAGGCTTATAAAAATCCCGACTACTAGATTGAGCGAGATTGCGAGCGCTGATATTTTGGCAGCTTCTACATACTTGCGAGAACCGATATATTGCGCAACGACTATGGATGCCCCGTTGCCGATTACCTCTAATAGTAAGATTGCTATATGCAAATATTGATTTGATGCACCAACGCCGGATACCGCATTATCCGAAATTGCACTCAGCATCAGCGTATCTGCAATACCCATCAGCATAAACAAAAAGATTTCTAAAAATATGGGCCATGTCAGAAAAAATAAGCTTAAGCCCTTCTGATCCTTTTGCCCTGTTCCATTACCAGCCTCTGCTGTTGTCATGCTGTCACCTGCTTCTATTATAAAAAGTAAAACACAAGGTATCGTAGCATATAAAATAGCTTATTGCACGTTAGAATCGTACCTTTACATAAATAATTTTTTTGTATTTCTTCTACTAAAACAATCTTCCTATAATGCCGAGTCGTTACCTTTTTAGAAGCAGAAGATTCACAGTTAGAAAGAAAAATCAACTTTTAAACATGTTATAATTAGTGTCTAATTTTATTCAACGATACAGTAACAAATAAGGAGTGTACCTCATGAATTCAATATTGTTTATTGCAGCGTGGGCTATAGTTGGCATTTCTATTGGCGGTCTAATCGTGGTTTTTAAAAATAGATCTAAGAAATAAGTATAATCCAGCCTTTTTTACAATAAAAAAAGACTGTACTTGGGTCGCCAAAGCAACCTAAGAACAGTCTTTCTCTTTATAATATAAAATGATAGATATCATTATTGCTCTTCAGACTCTTCCTCAGCTGCTTCTTCTTCAGCTGACTCTTCTTCTGCTTCCTCAGAGGATTCTTCCTCCGTAGCTGCAGCAGCTTCTTCCACTTCTTCTTCCAGTTCAGCCTCAACAGCTTCTACTACTTCTTCAGCTGGAGCCTCTTCCGAAATCAGTYCAGCGGTTTCTTCCACGCCTTCTTGAACTACTTCTTCTTCTTGGCTCATGTTTATTCACCTCCTACTTCTTATTACCTTAATTGTAGCGCTTTCATAGAACTAAACAAGAGGTGTAAAATGTCGTTTCATAGGAACTATTTCCGCATTTTGTATTGTTCGATTCCATTTGCGTTTCTTCGACTTTTTTTCCCCGCCAGAGGTCTAGTACTTCGTTCCGACTTACGGCGGTTTTGCATAACAGATGAACTAGATAAGATGTATAACGACTAGTAAAATCGCTTCTATAATATAACTGTATAAGGTGCTATCATTACTTTCAGGGGGCTCATTCCATGCATTATTTATTCATTTATTTTGAACTCGGCACGTTAATGCTCTTTGTCATTTTTTCATTAATAGTTGCTGCCAAAGCATCTAAACTGGCTTATAGCCAAACTGAGCAGCAGCTTAATTACAAAACACGCAAGCTGTTATTTTGGTCTGTTTGCTTAAGCTTCCTTACGGTGGGAATTGCTGCAGCAGACTTAATACTGGCTTCGATGACGCATCCTCAGTTTTGGACACATCGGCTGCTCATTCACACGCCGTTTGCTATCATTCCAGTGCTGCTCATTTGGCTGGGTTCTTACCCAAAAATGCGCAGGCTCATACGGCGAACGAACGCCCGGACTGATAATGCTAATGATGTAGCACGGCGCCGCCAAGCATCCGATCCCGTACTTATTGTTCCCTTTCAGCTAGCACCGCTTTGCTCATTTGCCATGCTTTATTTTGCTTTTATTCCGCCTCATTCATTCCGCTGGTCTTTCGTGACAATGACGACCACCTTCTTTTTGTTTATTGCTTGCATCGTCTGGATGCTTCAAACTCACCGCAACCAACTTGCAGCGGAGGCACCACCTGTTTACCGCCCTTGGCTGCGCAAATTGCGCCATACTGGCGTTCTACTCGTTGTTTTAGCCATACTGGGCATTCCCTTTATGATGGCCTTTGAGGGCAATCGCCTGTCTGAGCGGCTAAGCATCATCCCCGACGGAATAGATGAAGCTTTTTCTCTGCATCCCTCGGAGCGCCAAATTGTCATCCAGCACTGACAACCCCTATGCAGAGGAGGAGTGAGTACTAGACTTTAGTCCAGCTAACCATTTTACCTACAGCAGGAGGACAGTTAATTTCAATGTATGCTATGCTGAATTCAGCTAATAAAACGTTGATTGGGGTGCAATAAAACAATGAAGCTAAAAACCATTAGCGGGTTTGTCCTCCTGCTGCTCGGAGCTGTATTATTTCTAAACCAAGGCGAAGAATTTGGCCCAGGCAAAATATTTGCCTACTTCTGGCCATCGTTATTCGTCATACCCGTTGGGCTTTTCTTCCACTGGCTGTACTTCTCCATGATTGGCAGACGTGGATCAGGCCTATTAATTCCGGGAGGCATTTTGTTCACTGCAGGTGTCGTTTGTCAGATCGCTATGTTATTCAACAATTGGGGGTACATGTGGCCGGGCTTTATTCTCGCCGTTGCCATTGGCTTGTTCGAATTTTATTGGTTCGGCAATCGGAACAAATGGCTGCTTATTCCCATTAACATTTTGACTGTGTTGTCTATTCTCTTCTTCGCCGTCTTCTCCATTGGCTCCCTCTACAGCAAGTTTTTACTCAGCCAGCCGATCATTGCGATCATCCTTATTCTCTGCGGCGCTGTCATCCTGCTGACGAAGAAGAAAGACATCTAACAACTCCCTCTTATGGTATGGTATAATCACATGCATCGCGAACCTAAGCACATGCTTACGAGGTGGTTTGCTTCGCAAACCTAAGATTATGCTTACGAGGTGGTTTGCTTCGCAAACCTAAGATTATGCTTACGAGGTGGTTTGCTTCGCAAACCTTTAGGAGGAAATAAAAGATGTTGTCTTTTGAACAAAAGCTTGCAATAATTGAAGGCTTTCCTGAATTAGAACGGAAGGATGTTTCTCTTGGCCGCACGAACTTCCATTACGAAGAAAGCGCACATGAGAAAAAGTCGGTCGTGCACCATCTGCATCCGAACGGAAACGGTTATGTTTTCGCTGGCTTAGTTAAAGGTGTAGCAACCGATGACAAAGGCCTAGTCAACATTCGCGATTTCAACGAGGAAGAGCTTCGCTCGCTTATTGAGAAATCGATCCATTCTCTATCCATCGCACCGCCAGAGAAACCGGAATCGAAGAAAAAGAAAAAGCAAAAGGCACCGCAAGAAGAGCGCTGGATCGGACCGGACAATGCTGTGCTAACACTGCTGTTCGAAGAAGATCTTTGGTATCTATATGCCGACTTGAATCTGGAATCCGCTTTCGAGACCTACGAGGAAGCTGAGCAGTACTTAGAAGAAGAGCAATTCTCACGTGCCTAGCCGATACATGGCAACGAATGTTTGTTCATAGGTACCAAAATCCGTATTGCTTCATAAAAGGAGAAACGATTGCTGTTTCTCCTTTTTTCTGTGCGCCTAAACAGGATTTTTGTCATTCCGTGTCTAATTGTAAGTAGGAGCATCTTAGACCGTGGGAGGAATTATTTTTGTCGATTAAAGCTAAGCTATCCTTCTCCATATCCATAATAGTAGCTGTCATACTGACACTAAGCACCTTGCTCTATTACTACACAACAAAAACTGAAGCTGAGGCTAATCTAGAAGTTCAGTTTACTAATATTGCAAAGCAAATAAGCAGTACTGTCGAAGCGTCAGAGAACGCCCGCCAGTACATGGAGGACACGCTTGGCGACAAGCTGCGCATTGCCTCTCTAGCGGCAAAGTCACAGCTGGATCCCGAAATTAAAAATGTAACAAATGAGCAGCTCGTAAAGCTTAGCGCTCAGCTTGGCGTCGATCATATTACATTATGGCAGCGCTTTGGAAACGATGTTGTTGCGAAACGTTCCTCAGACCCCAATGAAATTAATATGAGCTCAAAAACCTGGGATTACTGGCATGTTGCCTTTTTACAGCTTTTCGACAAACAAGAAGTAAACATTGTGCAAGGTCAGAAGCTCAAAAACTTCTGGTCAGGCCCGTTTAATTTCTCAACGTCGGATCCGTCCGAAATTCGCAAATGGGGCTATTACTATGACGGTTCAACAAACTATATCATCAATCCATACGTCAACGCTCAAGTGCTGCTTGATTTCGACTATACCATTGGGACAGATGCAATCGTTAACAAGATCATTGCCGATCAATCCGATATTCTAGAAGTTACCGGATTCGACCTTGAGTTTTACGGCAAGGACAAAATTATTAAATACAAACAAGGCATTCCCGTTTACAACCTCGACGTTCGAGCCATCCCGTTTGGCGACTATAACTATCAGGATCAATCAAACGATTTTTTAAATATTCAACAAGTCAATAAAACCGGTAAGAGCCTTACTGTCAAAAGAAACATCAACGGCGTTCCGGTTATCAAAAACTTTATCCCGATTAAGACGAACAAAAACTATGTGTTTAGCGTCGTTTTTGATCAGAAAGCGATTCAAAAGCCCGTTAATCAGCTGCTGGTTATGCAATTTGTCATTTCACTTGGACTCGTGCTTATTACGATGATTGCGAGCTATTTCATAGCCGGCTTCATGCTGCGCGGTCTCAATCAAGTTTTACGTAAAGTAAACGCGATTGCTGCAGGAGATTTTGGGGAAGTCATTACGATTCGCAGCGAGGACGAATTAGGCTTGCTTGCCTCTCGTGTCGATACGATGGGCAATAATCTAAATCATTATACAACTCAGCTTAAAGCTGCTGCAGAAGAGCTGCAAAGCACGAAGCAGTATTTGGAATCATTCGTCAATCATACATCGGACGCCATTCATGTTACTGATTTGGAAGGCCATGTCATACAGGTCAATATCGCTTTTGAAAAAATGTACGGCTGGAGCCAAGAAGAAGCGCTTGGCATCACGCTTGATAACGTTCCGCGAGGCTACTTAAGCTCACACCAAGAGCTTGAGGCCACTGTACTGCGAGGCGGCTCTGTAACGGATTATGAAACAGTGCGTTACAGTAAATCCGGCAATCTCATCGATCTCAGCATTACGATTTCTCCTATTCGCGACGAGCTGGGCACCATTATTGCGATTGCCACTATATCTCGGAATATTACTTCACGCAAACAAACAGAAGAGATCATTAGGCGGTCTGAGAAGCTATCGGTCGTTGGGCAAATTGCTGCGGGCGTGGCGCATGAGGTTCGCAATCCGCTTACGACACTGCGTGGCTTTGTACAGTTGCACAAGCAGACCGGCTCGTTATCGCCAGCTCATCTTGAGATTATGCTTGGCGAGCTCGATCAGATTAATATGATCGTCAGCGAGTTTCTCGTATTCGCTAAGCCGCAGGCCACGATCTATCAGCCTGTGAATATCATCCGCCTCGTTGGCGATATTATGATGCTGCTCGATTCAGAGGCAAAGATGAGCAATGTGCAGCTTGCCCTGCTCGCGGAAGCCGAGCTTCCTGAGGTGATTGGCGAGGCTAATCAGCTGAAGCAGGTTTTCGTAAATATTATGAAAAACGGCATTGAATCGATGACCAGCGGCGGCGTACTCTCCGTGAAGGTGGCGTGTGATGCAAATCGAGTAATCATCCTGCAATTTATCGATCAAGGCTGCGGAATTGCCGAGAGTGATTTGCTTCGCCTAGGAGAGCCTTTCTTTACGAATAAAACGAGCGGAAATGGTCTCGGCCTTATGGTAAGCCAACAGATTATCGCTGCGCATAAGGGCACCATTGTGTTCCACAGCGAGCTCGGCTCAGGCACCTGCGTTGAAATATCATTGCCAACGGACAGCTAGGATAACGACCTTGCTGTCCGGTTTTATATTATTTTGTAGAAAATTAAGCTACTATGGTAAAATGTGTCCGTAGCCTATTACCCATCCATAGTTTTTTTTAATAAGTACGTATTATCATTCCGCTACATTGGGAGTCGCTTATGTCATGACTATGAATTCCCCTATGTCACAGTACATTATTATTGTCATTATTTCAGGCGTTCTTAGCGTGCTGCTTGCCATATATGCTTATTACAACAAGAATAAATTTTCAGGCATGAGCGTGTTTATGTGGATGACCGTTCTATCAGCCGTATACACCTTTGCTTTCGCATTTGAGCTTGCCAGCGATTCGCTTCAAGAAATTCGCTTTTGGTTAAACATTGAATATATAGGCATGCCCTTTATCGCTCCTTACAGCCTCCTGCTCATCATGCACTATGTTGGGCTAAATAAATTCAATACGTTCAAAAAATCATGGGTCTTATTCGTTATTCCTGCCATAACGCTGCTCATGGTCACAACCAACGAATATCATAATCTCTTTTATAAAAACTTATATTTGCGGCCTCATGTTGCTACAACAGTGGTGGATGTAGTGCCTGGCATCTGGTATTACGTACATGGCGGATACACTTTTGGATCTATGCTCGCCAGCTTGTTTATATTGGCGCGTCATTGGCAGAAGACAAAATCCATTTATCGCAAGCAAATGCTCACACTGGCAGTAGGCATTTCGCTCCCTATGTTAGGGGCACTTATGTATGTGCTTGGTCAAACTCCGCTTGGGATGGACCCTGTTCCGATTCTTATGTGTGTGACCTCCATATTGTATGTCACATCCATATTCTCGACTGCGCTGCTGACCGTTGCGCCTATCGCGCGGGAACATATCTTTGAGAGCATGCGCGACGGCGTTCTCGTTCTTAATTTAGAAAACCAAATCATGGACTTTAATGGCGCAGCCACAACGATTATTCCTGCGCTTACTCCTTTGGCGATTGGCCAGAAGCTGGATCACATTTGGAAGCGCGGAGCCGAATCAGGCGCCTTTTCCTTCGGAATGGACGAAACCGGAGAGTACGAGCAGGAGTTCAAATGGATTCGAGGCGGGGAAACGTTCTACTACCGGATAAGAGCCTCCAACCTATTAAAGCCAAATGGCCAGCTTGCTGGCAGAACCATCGTGATGATCGATGTGACGGAATACACGCTGCTTCAGAATAAACTGCGCCATCTCGCGGAAATTGATGGGCTTACTTCTATTTATAATCGAACCTTCTTTATGGAAAAAAGCAGACAGCTTCTTTCCTCTGCCCATCAAACGAAGCAGCCGCTTTCGTTTATTTTGTTTGATATCGATTATTTCAAACAAATCAACGACCGTTATGGGCATAGCTTAGGCGATTTTGCATTACAGCATGTCGTAATGATTTGCCAGCAAACGCTCCCGGCTGATGCCTTATTCGGACGTTATGGCGGAGAAGAGTTCGCTATAAGCTTGCCGAATACATCACTTGTACAAGCTGGTCAAATCGCTGAGCAGCTCCGTGCAGCCATTGCCGGAAATCCGCTCTACAGCGCGGCTAGAGCGATATCCATAACCGCTAGCTTCGGGGTCGCTGAGGCAAAATCCGCCGATGTTCCGCTTGAAGCGCTATTAAGTGAAGCAGACGTGGCACTCTACCAATCCAAGCATAGCGGAAGAAACGCTGTGCATTTATCCAATCAGGACCGTGTACATGCAAATCAACAAAAATAACCATACTAGCATGAAAGAGATAGGTGGGATGACTTCATGTTTAAATTTGCCGCCTTGCGCGACATTTTGCGTTTTCGGCCAAGTCCTCCGCAAGTGATGACCTTCGGCTTTATATTTCTTATATTGATTGGCGCCGAGCTCTTATCGCAGCCTATATCTTATTCGAGTGACGTTTCGCTTTCTTATCTGGATGCTTTGTTTATGTCCACCAGCGCAATTTGCGTAACAGGACTTACTGTATTAAATCCCGGCACTCATTTTTCCACATTCGGTCAGGTTGTCATCATCGCATTAGCCCAAATCGGCGGATTAGGTTTTATGACGATGGCAACCTTATTTGCTTTGCTGTTTCGCAAGCGTATTTCGTTTCGGGAGCGGCTCGTGCTGCAAGAATCCATGAACTATGGTTCGACAGAAGGCATCGTACGCATGATTCGTAAAGTTCTACTCTACGCTCTAGTCATCGAGTTAACCGGAGCGGTACTGCTTAGCAGCTATTTCATGCTGGAAATGCCGGTCGGGAAGTCGATTTATTTTGGCATTTTCCATAGTATTTCTTTTTTCAACAATGCTGGCTTTGATTTGTTTTCCCAATTTCCCGAACGGGCAAGTAGTCTCATCCATTACGTGGAGGACCCGTTTGTAAATATCGTATCGATGCTGCTGATCTTTTTTGGCGGAATCGGGTTTATCGTCATATCAGAGCTCGTGAACTATCCAAAAAACAGAAAGCTCAGCTTACATAGCAAGGTTGTCTTGTCAGTTACCGGCCTTCTCACCGTAGTTGGCGCGATTGTTATTTTTGCCTTGGAGTTTTCCAATTCCAGTACGCTTCACCCGCTATCCGCAATCGGAAAAATTTTTGGCGCCTTGTTCCAATCGGTTACAGCTCGTTCAGCTGGTTTAAGTACGGTTGATCCCAGCATGCTGCGAGAGGTTACACAGTTTTTCATCATCCTGCTTATGTTTATCGGCGCGGGCCCCGGCTCAACGGGCGGCGGTATTCGTGTAACGACCTTCGCTATTCTCATTGGAGCAATCGTAGCGATGATGAGAGGAAAAGAAGATGTCGTCTTGTTCCGTTATCGCATTTCCAAAACCCAAATTCATCAAGCGATTATGTTCACCATGATTGCGTTCTCGATTATTTGCGGGGCGACCATGCTCCTCTCCATCACGGAGACAGGGTCTTTTCTTGCCATATTGTTTGAAGCGACCTCAGCCTACTGTACGGTGGGCATGTCAGCAGGACTAACGAGCCACTTGAGCGAAATCGGAAAAATTATTATTATTTTGCTTATGTTTGTCGGACGGCTAGGGCCTGTCACGTTGGCCTTTGCGCTTAACACACGTACCAAAAAAGAGCTCTACCGCTACCCTGAAGGCAAGATCACGATTGGGTAAGCTCGCATTTGCATCAATAATCTAGTGAATGATACGATAGCTAAAGGCTAGTCGTTCCGGAAGGCTACTAAAGGAGTTAACGTCATCATGATTAAAAATTCACATAACGATTCGATACTGGAATCTCGTGAGGAATGGCGCCATAGCAGTAAACGAGTGCTGATCGTGACTGCGGTTGATGCCGAGCGCGATGCGGTTCTCCGTGGGCTAGATGGGTTAAACCGTGTCGACGTCATAACAGCTGGAGTAGGCGCAGCGTCGGCGGCAGCACGCACAGCGGCGTACTTAACTGCTGCAGCTGAATCCTACGATTTGGTCATAAGCGCAGGCATTGGCGGCGGTTTTGTCGGAAAAGCAGAGATAGGCTCATTAGTCGTTGCCGACCTCATTGTTGCTGCTGACCTAGGTGCCGAGACGCAGGATGGTTTCCTTAGCTTGGACGAGCTGGGGTTCGGATCAGCACGTATTGCAGTAAGCACGACTTGGAATGATCGTTTGTATGCTGCTATTCAATCAGCGGGCTTAACGGTTTGCAGCGGCGCTATTCTTACCGTTACAACAGCAACAGGTACGGCTGAGACCACTGCTGCGCTAAGCAAGCGAATCAGCGGTGCGTCTGCGGAAGGAATGGAAGGCCATGGCGTAGCAGTAGCTGCGTCCGCACTTGGTATTCCAGTTACTGAAATTCGCGCGATATCCAATGCGGTTGGACCGCGGGATCGCTCCGCGTGGCGCATTGGAGAAGCATTAGCCTCATTAGAAGCAGCTAGTAAAGCCATACGGGAGGTTTTTTAAAATGAATATCGCTTATTCACCCTGTCCAAATGATACTTTCGTTTTCCATGCTTGGGCGCACGGGCTTATTCCGGGTGCACCTGAGCTGGTCGTTACCTATGCCGATATCGATATTACGAACAATTGGGCTGCAAAAGGCAAAGGGCCCGAAGTCATGAAAATATCTTACGCTGCACTCCCTTGGGTATTGGAAGATTATAAGCTTCTACCTTGTGGAGGCGCGCTGGGCAGAGGCTGCGGGCCACTCGTATTAACTGCTGGGGAAATAAAAAGTGCTGCTGATCTAGCAGGCAAACGAGTAGCTGTACCAAGTGAGCGCTCAACCGCTTATCTTTTATTCCGATTATGGGCGGCTCAGCATATTCCGAACGGGGATCTCGAAATTGTCGTCATGCCCTTCCACGAAATTATGCCTGCAGTTCGCGATGGTCAAATCGATGCGGGGCTCGTTATTCATGAAGCCCGCTTCACTTATCCCACATATGGACTCAGCATGCTGACTGATCTTGGCAGCTGGTGGGAATCAGACACAGGCTTGCCTATTCCGCTTGGGGCCATCATCGCTAAGCGCTCATTGGACACAGATGCGATTACCAATTGGGTTCGCGCATCCRTTGAATATGCTTGGGCTAATCCCGAGGAATCTCGCCCCTATATTATGATGCATGCGCAGGAGCTCTCACCAGACGTTGCGCAGGCGCACATCGATTTATACGTCAATGAGTTTACTGGAAATCTAGGTGACGACGGGTATGCCGCGATAACTGCACTGCTTGGCCGTGCTGCTGAAGAAGGGCTCGTCCCAAGCTTCGACTTGTCACTGCTGCGCTAGTGTAAAGCTATTTAGAAACGAAGGCTTCGCAGCAGACCCGCTCCCATCTACACTGCATTTTCTTGCAATGTAGAAACTCATCTGCAGGCTGCTTGTGAGCTGCGCTTTTTGCAGCAAAATGAACAACAAAACCCCCAATTCCGACGAATTGGGGGTTTTCTATTATGATGGCCTCAACAGAGCAAAAGCGCTGCCTTACTTTTCACTAACCTTGTTTTCGCACGCGAACCGATCTGTTTAGTCCGCACTAAAAAAAGAGGCTGCACCTAAAGTAGAAAAATCTACGTTAGGAGCATCCTCTTCTACCACAGCTGCACTCTGACCTTACTTGCTGGAATCCTTTTCTATAACCGTAAGCGGGCCAAACGGGTCCGCAGATGAATCTTCATCTGCTTCGACAAAGCGCTTAAGCGCAAACAGTTTATTTTCCCAATAACGCTCATAATAGGCCAGCCATCGCTTCAGCTCAAGGAGAGGCTCAGGATCGAGCCGGTAACGCGTTTCCCGCCCAACCTTCCTATCCTTCACAAGCCCAGCATCCGCCAAAACACGCAAATGCTTCGAAACCGCCGTACGGCTCATCGTGAAATGACCGCTTATAACGGTAACCGGCAGCTCCTCATCCCCAAGCAAATGCAGCAGCTTGCGACGCGTTGGGTCAGCAATAGCCTGAAACACATCATGCTTTGGTGCGGGCTTAGCCATATTAGGCCTCTACATAAGTGCTAAGTTTCTGAACAAGACCAACCCAGCCGCCTGACATGCGATCACGAACCTCTGCATGCGACTGTCCGAACTCAGTAACTTTGTTCGCATCCCAGCCAGAGTGAACAAGGGTGAATTCCGTTTTACCTTGCAAATCAGACAGTTCGAAGCTGAGCGACCAATCCTTGCCCCATTCAAAGGTAAGGCGCGTCGGCGGTTCAAGCACGGTTACTTTGCAAGGGGAATTTCCGAAAGGCCCCGCTTCCAAATGAAATTCATAACCGAGCTCCGCTTGAAAATTGTTCGGCATAAACCATGCGGCAATACCCTCGGATGTTGCAACAGCGTCCCATACTTTTTGAATCGGCGCGTTAAATATCAGCGTTTGTCTAATATCAGACAGCGTACCTTGTGTATTATTGTTTTCCAACTCATGACCTCCATTTAATGTATCTTGGCAGTTTATAGACAACGATATGAAACCATTTGGTTTCGTAACGAGATTATATAACACCTTTTGGTTGCACGTCAAATAGGTAAACCAAGCCAATCGCTAGTTTACCCATTTAACTCTTCCCTTATTTCATATCGTATTATTAGTGAAGTGCACCAAACGACTGCTTATTTTAAACTAAACACGCATGTCGAACGTCCGATCCGAATTTGCCACTTGCCCTATCGCAGCTTTTGGCGCCAGTGCGCTGACAGCTTCCTCGGAAGGAGCAGCCAAAGCAGCGCTTGTCTTCCCCTTCTGCTTTAAAATCTCCTGCTCCAGTTGCTGAATCTGCTGCTGAATAACCTGCGCTTTCTTGTCCTTGGTCGCTTGGTCATCCTTGCTGTCATTTACTTTTTCCAGCTCTGCCTGCAGGCTCGTCACCTGCTTCTCCAAGCTTGATGTATCCGTTGATACCGCCGAATAGGATACTTTGCTGCCGCTCGTTACAGATGATAGGTTCATCGTTTACTTCCTCTCTATGCTCGCTTTACCTTTGAAAGCCAAGCATACAGAAAAATAATGAACACCATATGAACGAGCGGCAGTACTGAGCAGTGAACCAGCCTTATATTGTGAGTCCTTTGTCTCTGTGATTGTCTCTGACTCTGTCATTGCCATTGACTCTATCTCTAACTAAGGCTATTCCTATTCCTATTCCTATTCCTATGCCTTGGTCATCGCTTCCGCCCATTTGCCGCCTACCAGCTTCCCGTTAGAGAAAGCCGCGGTGCGAGCCGGAGCATAAGCCAGTGCATGCTTCGCATTCAGCGCAGCTACCAGCATAAAGCTGGCAGGATCGCCTGCCTTGGGCGCAAGTGGCCCCGCTGAAATAAGCGGATAAGTTTGCAGTAGCTCGTCATCAAGTATCCAGCCGAATTTTTCTGCCAGCTTCGCACCTCTTGCTAGCAAATCGCCGTTGCCGAATGGGCTCCAAGCATCGAGAATATTATCCGAGCCGACGTGTACGCGAACGCCTTCTGCTACAAGCTGATCTACGCGAGGCATTGGTCTATCGAGTGGAACGCTCGTAATGATTGCTACGTCATTTGCTTTCAACTGCTGAGCGAGCTCTTTGGATTCTGCTTCGCTCACTTGCCCTAAGCAATACGCATGGCTAACTGCTGTTCTTCCGCCTTTATTCGCTTGTGCCGTCAGTTCAGCAAAGCGGCTTATCGTATATAGACCTAAGTGGCCGGGATCATGCAAGTGAAGGTCAACGCCCGCATTAAACTCTGCACTAAGCTCAAACATAGCTTCAAGACTCCGATCGACTTTGCGATCAAGCCCCGCCGGATCAACACCGCCGACATATTCGGCTCCAGCACGCAAAGCTTCCTTCATCACCTGCAAGGAATCCGATCGAAGTAGTCCCTGCTGCGGGAAAGCTACGATCTCCATTTCCATAATTCCTCGGTACTCTTCCCGTACGGTTAGCACATCCTCCAAATGGGAGATGCCGAGCTCTGGATCAACATCTACATGCGTCCGAATTTTGGTGGTGCCATGGCTGAGGAGCAAATCGATAAGACGACGCGCACGCTCGGCTGCCGTAGTCGGCAGTGAAGCCAGCATGGACTTCTCAAACGCCAATTGTCCGGGCAATGTGATAAAAGGCTGCAGCGGCTTCCACGGCTCACCCAAAAAATGTTTGTCCAAATGGATATGCATATCGGTCATCGCCGGCAAATACTGCAATCCCTCAGCATCCCTTACGCTACCCGTGTTCACGCCAGCAGAATCATTATTGCTTGGCGTTAGTTTTGAAATCGTACCCTTCTGCAAGTCTAGTGTCATATCAAATAAACGATCATTAATAAGAACTCGATTTAGTTGTGTGATGTTCATCTTTTCCACCCTCTACCATTTTATTGGATTAATATGTGCCTAGTTAGGCTGTTATCATACGAATACCTTGTAATTATACGGACATTCGAGATCAAAGCTTAGGMTTGTAAAAAACCTTGCAAGCTGCTCGTGACATGGGTCTCTGCCACCTTAACACCACGTTTCCATACCGTTCTGTGCTCCGGCTTACCGAGTAGAATGTCCCGTTCGGACGGTTCTGCAAATAACACCATATCAGCTTCTGAGCCCAGCTGCAGTCCATAGCTCTTGATCCCGAGCGCTCTTGCGGCTCCCTCTGTCAGCATCTTAATCAATTGGCGAGCATCGCCTTCACCGCCCATATATGCGGTTATTGCAAGCAGCCATGCGATCTCCAGCGGATCGGCTTTGCCAAACGGAGTAAACGGGTTGCGTATATTGTTAACACCGACAACAACGTTCACCCCCTTCTCAAGCAGCATACCTACTGGCGTTAACCCGCGTCGCTGCTTCTCCTGATCACCTCTGCCGCCAATAAACAAGTCGGTGGCCGGCAGTGTCATGATATGAAGATCGGCTTCCTTAATCAGATCAGCAACAACTTCCGCTTGCCTGCGTTCCAGCGAACCGAGCGAGGTTACATGCCCTGCGGATACAAGGCCTTGCATCCCTGCTGCAATCGTTCTGTCAGCAATTTTAACAATTGCAAGCTGTTCGGGGTTATCCGAGAAATCAGCGTGAAAATCGATCGGCTTGCCGTATTTCTCCGCAAGTTCGAATACATACTGCAGATGCGCTTCAAGGTCATCATCCTGATACGTAATGCCGCCTACCACATCGCCTCCTGAACGCATGGCTTCATCCATGATTTCAGCCGTACCTGGACTTTTGAATATACCCTCTTGAGGAAACACTACAATTTGTATATCAAGGGCGTGTTTCACCTTCTCCTTCAGCTCAAGCACAGCCTCAAAGGCTGTCAAACCAAGGATAGGATCAATCTCCACATGGCAGCGCATATGCGTGACACCGCTGCGAATCGCTTCACGAATAACAGCAAGCGCACGCGACTTCATATCTGCCGGGGTGAAGTCATGCTTCATATCTGCGGTCATGCGAATCGCCCCAGATAAAGAGGCTGCTTCCTGAGTCATTCGCGAGAGCAGACAAGACTTTTCCAAATGAATATGTGGCTCTACAAAACCCGGCAGCAGCATCCCGCCAGCAGCGAGCTCTATGAGCTGTGCTTCGGGTACACATTCGCTCCCGCTTGGCGCTAGATACTCGATCTTTCCCTGCTGCACTCCAATATCCATGAGCCTTGTTTCATTCTGTAAACGAACTTGTGTGAGAAGTAAATCCAGCATTGTCCTCACCTCCGATTATCATGTGGACGATGAGACAAACCTTGCGGAGAGGCTCACCCATCAGTTGTTGTTTGGCATGTAAACCCTTGAAAAGAGCATACCTGCTTGCCTACGAACTGTCATTGTACGTTCAATACAAATCTTAATTATATTTTTAGATGAAACGTCTAACATAATCTTTACAGCATTCTTGAATACTGCTAGCTTTTATATCAGGAACTAAACCGGAGAGGGATGAATAAGAATGCTGCTCGAACAATTGCTGTTACACCCAATATTTTCTGGATCAACGGTCATTGCAGGCCACAGCGGCTTATCCCGTGTCGTTGAAACCGTTAATATTATGGATGCCCCCGACATCATTCATTTCTTAAAGCCTGGCGAGCTGCTGCTTACAAACGGCTACTTTATGAAGGAAAATCCTGAAGCTCTACTCGATCTGATATTGAAGATGAATCAATTGAAATGCTCTGGCCTGGCGGTAAAGACGAGACGTTTTGCCCTCGACATTCCCCAAGAGATCAAGGATGCGGCCGATCGTATCCCGTTTCCGATTATCGAAATCTCTTCGGTTGAACATTCGCTCGGAGAAATCTTGCAGCGCTCGACCAGCGTTATTTTAGATAATAAAAATGATGAACTGCAGCATTCGCTGACCGTCCACAAACAATTTGCTTCAATGATCATGAAAGGAAACGGTATTCCCGAAATTGTAACTGCCCTTACGCAGCTGCTTCACTCGCCTGTTGTGCTGCTTAACAGCAAGCTGCAGGTTACGTCTCACTCGCATCACTTCAAGCTGCCTAAGTTTCTGCCTCTCGTATCAGCAGTCGAAACCATTCTAAGCAGCCGGCCCTCTCTTCAAACTGCAGCACACCACTGCTTGCTTGATCCCGCTTTACACGAATACCGCCATGTAGCGATCTATCCGATATTCACCTATAGGCATGAGGGTTATTTGATTACCTTTCAGCCAAAACAAGCCCCATCAAACCAACATGACTTAACGCTAGAGCAGGCCTCGAACGTCATAGGCATGGAGATGTCGAAGCTGCAGGCGGTAAAGGAGCGTTCACGTCGGTACAAAAATGAATTTTTCTCCGATTTAATTGATGGTTTTATCGGTTCTGAACAAGAGGCTTTGCATCGCGGCAAAAAATACGGCCTTAAGCAAAAAGGGAAATATCTGCTTTTAGCTGCAAAGAAGGATGAGCAGACAAATCCTAGAGAGAGCCAAACAACTAATGCTGCGGCTCTGTTCGACGAGCGCCTGATCTCTGAGCGGGATGTGCAATATGAGCTGATTAAGCGCCATTTTTCCTTGCTGGGTGAAGTGTTTGTTATGTTTACCAAAAATGATTTGTTTGGGATGCTCTTGTTCATTCAAGAGTCCAAGTGGGAGGAGGATACGTTCCTCAAGCATTTATCCGCTATGACGTCTTTGCTGTTTGAGCAATCCCAGCTTAGCATCTCGCTTGGCGTCGGCAATCCGGTTACTAACGTACTTGATATCGGGCTGTCGTATAATGAGGCAGTCAAAGCGCTGCAAATCGGTTACCAAATGAAAAAAACGAGGTTTGTTCAGTCCTATCAATCCAAGGATATCAGCTATCTCTTCCGTATGATTCCCGATGACGAGCTGAAGCAGTTTTACGAGGAAACGTTTCAGTGCTTCTCTTCTATTGATGAAGCCGAGCAAAAGGAGCTGACGCGGACGCTGAATATGTATTACGATACACAATGCCAGCTCGTCGAAACGTCTAAACGGCTTTTTGTGCACCGCAATACGGTTATTTATCGATTGGACAAATGCGAGAAGCTGATGGGCATCAAGCTCAAAGATCCCACTGAAAGCCTTCGCTTCCGTATCGCCTTCGCTATCGAGCCGCTATTGCGAATAGATCCTAGTCGTTAGAAAGTTAGAAATAAAAAAAGGGACGATCCCCGGCCGCATTGCGCCCTAGAGAAAGTCCCTTCTAAACTACAGCTATTCTAAATTCGCATGATTGCCATACATCGCTTGTCCGCTTAACGCCTGCTTCTCCATCAATCGCAAAATAATAGCGTCGCATACAATCAGCAGCATTTGCTCAAATAATGAGCCCATCGGCTGAATCGTAGCCGCTTCATTCGCTGCCTGATCCTTCGGGGCGCCAGGCAGCTTGACGACGATGTCAGCCAAATTGCCGATCGTCGATGCCGGCGAGAGGGTTAACGCGCCTACCGCAGCTTCCAAGCTTCGCGCTTTCTCCGCCATCGGCACCAGCGATTTTGTCTCGCCAGAGCCGGAGCCAATTAGAAGCAAATCACCTTTGCTCAAGCTGCGCGTAACCGTCTCACCAACGACATACACATCCAAGCCGAGATGCATCAGTCTCATCGCGAACGCCCGCATCATCAGTCCCGAGCGGCCAGCTCCTGCCACGAATACGCGTCTTGCCGAGCCAACAGCTTCAGAAAACAGCTCCAATTGATCCTCTGACAGCTGACCCGAGGCTTGATTCAGCTCCTGCATGATAGCAGCTAGATTATTCTCTTTTGGCATCCTTCGAATTAACCTTGCTTAATCAATTGCTGCATTTCGGCAGCTGCTGCTTTAATATCGGCTTGTCCCGTAATGCCGCCGCCTACGATGACAAGATCAGGACCAGCAGCGATAACTTCCGGCAAGGTGTTCAGCTTAATGCCGCCTGCCACAGCTACCTTCGCATTTTTTACCACTGCTTTAATAGTGCGCAAGTCCTCGAAGGAGTTCTGACCAGCCGCTTGCAGATCGTAGCCCGTATGAACACAAATATAATCAACGCCGAGTGCATCGACTTCAGCCGCACGCTCCGCCAAGTTTTTAACGGCAATCATATCAACCAATATTTGTTTTCCTTGTTTCTTCGCTTCATCGACGGCACCCTTGATGCTCGCATCCTCTGCAACACCAAGAATTGTTACGATATCCGCACCAGCCTCAGAAGCTTTCATCACTTCGTAGCCGCCTGCGTCCATGATTTTCAAATCCGCAAGTACGGTCAGGTTAGGAAAAGCTTCCTTAAGCGCTTTGACCGCATGCAAGCCTTCATTGATTACGATTGGCGTACCAATTTCCACGACATCTACATAAGATTCAACCTGCTTCACAACTTCAATAGCCCCTTGAATATCAACAAGATCCAGCGCTAATTGCAATTTCATCTATATTCACTCCTCATAGGTTCTGTTTGTTTCACTGACAAGGCCTATTCTAGAGGATTACGGATGAAAAAAAAAGTACGCACTTTTATGTAACGTAGTACCCATTCGGGAACTATGAGCAGCCATTTCTGTCATTTTTCGTGCAGCTCAGCCGTTCTTTCTTGATGCTGCTCGCCCCATTTCGACATGACGTTCAGCAGCTCCTTCACCGTTAAGCCGTACTCTGTTAAAGAGTACTCTACCTTAGGCGGCACCTGAACATACACCTTGCGATCAATGATCGCGTCTTCCTCTAATTCTCGCAGCTGCTGCGTAAGCATTTTTTGGGTAATGGCCGGCATCTCCCGCTTCAGCTCGCCAAATCGATGCGTTCCTGCAGTCAAATGACAAAGAATAACTGGCTTCCATTTCCCGCCTATGACTTTCAAAGTCAACTCTACAGTTTCTTTAAAATGCTGATCTCCCAATGTGAGAGGCTCCTTTCGTCAAAACATTATACAAATCTACATATGCAATCACTACGCTGCCCGTCTAATTCACCAGAAAATCGCATGATAACTGGCATTATGAGAAAGCGCCATCATCATTCTGTCCTATTTTCAAATATTAAGTTGGTACTTGCAATCCTTAGAATATAGCTCAATAATAAGACACAACGTAGTAAATTCCTTGTTATGAGGATATCATATCTATGCCGCTTCATACGAATCAAGCAATCTACAATGAATAGAGGAGAGATAACCATGGAATTAAAAAATAGATCAGCTATCATTACCGGTGCAGGAAAAGGCATCGGCAAAGCGATTGCTGTTGCTTTAGCTGCAGAGGGCGTCAACCTTGGCATCATTGCTCGTACGAGCGCTGACTTGGAAACGTTGAAAGACTCGCTTACAAGCACTTACGGAATTAAGGTCTTTATTGCAACCGCCGATATCGCTGTTAAATCGGATGTCGATCAAGCGATTGCATCACTCAAAGAGAACTTAGGCTCCATCGATATTCTAATTAACAATGCAGGAATCGGTACATTCGGCACTTTGCTTGAAATGGATCACGAGCAGTGGGAGCGCATCATCCAAACGAATGTGCTCGGAACCTATTATGTAACCCGCGCTGCACTTCCAACTATGCTGGAGCAAAGCGGCGGAAGCATCATCAATATCGCTTCTACGGCTGGCGAACGCGGCTTTGCAACCGGCTCCGCTTACTGTGCGTCCAAGTTTGCTGTCATGGGCATGACTGAGGCGCTTATGCAAGAGGTCCGTAAATCCAATATTCGTGTAACAGCCCTAACACCAAGCACAGTCAACACAGAGCTTGCTTCAAACGCTGGCCTGAAAATTGGTGACGAGGATCGCATGATGCAAGCTGAGGATATGGCTGCGCTGGTTCTTGCAACGTTGAAGCTGCCTGACCGCGTTTTTATTAAAGCCGCAGGAATCTGGACAACAAACCCACAATAATAGACTTAAGCATATTGCCCCACGCCCTTGCTGGCGCTGGGGTTTTAAACTATCCGTACAGCAGCATCCCGCTGTGCGCTACATGGGAGGTAAATTCAACGATGTCTATACACAATATTCCCTTTTCGATATTAGATCTTGCACCAATCGTAACCGGCAGCTCGCCCGCTCATTCGTTCCGCAACACACTTGAGCTAGCCCAGCACGCTGATAAATGGGGCTACAATCGGTTCTGGCTGGCAGAGCATCATAATATGCCTGGCATCGCAAGCTCTGCCACTTCAGTTGTTATAGGCTACGTAGCTGCTGGAACAGAAAAAATCCGCGTGGGCTCTGGCGGCATTATGCTTCCGAATCACGCACCGCTCGTCATTGCCGAGCAGTTCGGTACGCTCGAATCCATGTATCCAGGCCGTATCGACCTTGGGCTTGGAAGAGCGCCAGGCTCTGATCAAGTGGCAGCCCGCGCGCTGCGCCGCGGACTTGGCAGCAACGGCGAGGATTTCCCAGAGCAGCTGAACGAGCTGCGCCATTACTTCCATCCGAGCGCTGAATCACGCGGCGTATTGCCAAGGGCTGTTCCCGGCGAGGGTCTAGATGTTCCGATCTGGCTGCTTGGCTCCAGCGGCTTTAGTGCACAGCTTGCTGGTCACCATGGCCTCCCGTTTGCTTTTGCCAGCCATTTTGCGCCGGATTTCCTGCTGCCCGCATTGAAGCTGTATCGCGACAACTTCCGTCCATCGGAGGTGCTGGATAAGCCATATGCGATGGTTGGCTTGAACGTCATTGTCGCTGATTCCGATGAAGCCGCTAAATTCCTAGCTACCTCTCAGGAGCAAGCCTTCCTGAACCTGATAAGAGGACGCATGGGGCAGCTGAACCCGCCAGTTGACAGCATGGATGGCCTATGGAACGAGCAGGAGAAAATGATCGTTCAAAAGCAGCTCAGCTTCACCATTGCCGGCACCAAAGAAACGGTTAGGGACAAGCTGAACGCCTTAATTGAACAGACTGGCGCTGACGAGTTAATTGTCGTTAGCCAAATTTATGATCAAGCGGCACGCCTTCGCTCCTATGAGCTACTCGCTGAAATTTTTAATGAAAGCTCAGCAGCGAAGTAATCAAATCAAGAGCAGTATCCGAGGCGTAAAACGCTTTGGATGCTGCTTTTTCTATGCTCACCTGTACTCCCATGGATACCAGCGACAATTCTGTGGTGTAGTTTTTGGACTATTCAGCAATACTAAGTAAATCATTGTTGAAGGTGGGAGAACATGGGGCCTATATTCGCTATTTACGCCAAAGATCTTCGCAGTATTTTCCGGAACAGCGCAGCTGCCATCGTCATCGTCGGACTCGCTTTTTTGCCGTCTTTATATGCTTGGTTCAACATTGAAGCGTCTTGGGACCCATACGGCCAGACCAGTTCACTTGCTATTGCCGTCGTGAACAACGATGAAGGCGCTGTGCTGCATGGGACGCCCATCAAAGTTGGAGACGAAATTATAGCCTCCTTGAAGGAAAATAAAAAAATTGGCTGGGTGTTCGTAGAGGGCAACAAGGCCATTGAAGGCGTTAAGCATGGCGACTATTATGCCAGCATCACCATTCCGCCCGATTTTTCTGCCAAAATGGCCACGGTGCTATCGAACAATCTTCAACAAGCAGAGCTCGATTACGCGGTAAATGAGAAGATCAATGCCGTATCGCCAAAAATCGCCCAGAAGGGTGCGAGCGGCATCATTGAGCAGGTTCGCGCAAGCTTCGTCAAAACCGCTAACGAAACGATTTTTCGTATATTCAATCAAATAGGCATTGAGCTCGAGGAGAACAAACCAGCGATTGAGCAGGTTCGCAGTACTGTATTCAAGCTGGAAACCTTATTTCCTCAGATTAATGACGCCGTCGCACTAGCGGTTACCGATATTGAAAAATCGAAAAAAATCGTTGCAACCGTTCAAACGGAGCTACCAAAAGCTGCCAAGCTCGCCAAGGACGGCGAAGCTTTCTCCAAGCAGCTTGGTACTTTTTTTGACCAAAGCAAATCGTCCCTCGACACGGCTGGCCCGCTGATTAAGCAGGATTTGCAGCTGCTGCTGCAAACGGCCAATTCGGTGGAGGAGCTTGTCGGCATATTACAAGATACGAATATAGATCCTGAAGTGGTAAAAAAGAGCTTGGAGCTGGCAGAGCAGCGCCTGACAAGCTCCATCATCGTCATTGATGGGATGCTGAATTTGCTCGATCGCTTGAATGATTTGGCACCAAGTAAAGTAATCGTGTCGACCATTGATCGACTAAAACAGGTGAACACAAGGTTTCAGCAGCAGCTTACGATTGTTAAGCAAATCCGGTCAGCAGTCGAAAAGGGCGAGAAGCCAGCGCAAACGCTAATTGATCGTCTCGGCACCTTATCCAAGGAAACCTCTTCGTTCTTAACGGATGTGCTAGGCCGTTATGACAGTGAAATTTTGCCGCATATCAAACAAGCAGCTGACAAAGCGAAAAAATCAGCTGCAACCGCAGAGTCCATATTAGCGGAAGCAAACAAGGTCATTCCGAGTGCTGCATCCATCGTAAGCGACGCCGCTAAGGGACTAGAGCTTGGCGGCAAGGAAATGGCCAACATTCAAAAAAACTTACCCGCAGCAGAGCAAAAAATCAGAGGGCTCGCACAGCGGATTCGTGACTTGGAGAAGGAAGGCAATTTAAATGAGCTTGTTGATTTGCTCAAAAATGACGCCGAACGCGAGGGTGCTTTTTTCGCTGAGCCGGTTATATTGAAGGAGAACCGCCTATATCCGATACCGAATTACGGTTCAGCCATGTCCCCATTTTTCACAACGTTATCGCTATGGGTTGGTGCGCTRCTGCTCGTTTCACTGCTTAGTGTGGACGTCCATTCGACAGCAGAAACCGCATACCGCAGCTATCACGTCTATTTTGGGCGTTACCTGACCTTCCTTACGATTGCGATTGTACAGTCGCTGCTTGTTACGATCGGCGATATATGGCTGCTAAAGGCTTATGTCGCCGACAAAATATGGTTTGTGCTGTTTGGCGTTATTTTGAGCGCGGTGTTCATGCTGATTGTGTACACGCTTGTATCCGTATTTGGCAATGTCGGCAAGGCGATGGCTATTGTTCTGCTCGTGCTTCAGCTTGCAGGATCTGGCGGCACGTTCCCAATTCAAGTTACACCGCCATTTTTTCAAGCGATTCACCCCTTCCTGCCCTTCACCTACGCGATCAGCATGATGCGCGAAGCGGTGGGCGGTATCTTATGGGATATCGTTGCCAGAGATTTAATTGCTCTTGCCCTTTTTGCTGGTGCTGCACTGCTG
>NZ_JBFTSN010000001.1:0-82614 GCF_056400045.1 Paenibacillus sp. 01L418 | reverse complement strand
TCTCAACCTTTAGGTCAGGGAAACGACCTTGCAGATCTGCTAAACGATCTAGTAGTGCTGCCTTATCAAATGGATATTTAAAAATGTCCGGATTCGGCTTAAAGGTAATGCTTGTGCCTGTTTCCTTCGTCATGCCTAAGACAAGCAGTTCACTTTGCGGTATGCCATGTTTAAAGTCTTGACGAAATACTTTTCCATCACGGCGAACCTCTACAGAAAGCTGTTCAGACAAAGCGTTAACTACAGGCATGTTTATGCCTTTTAACCCTTCGGAAGCTACAACGGATGCGCTTTTATTGTAATGCCCAAGCTCCGTAAGCACGGTTTGTACTGGAGTTGTCTTCGACTGAGGGAAGGCTTGAATCGGAATGCCTCGACCATTATCAGAGACGGTAATACTTGTATCGCTGTGAAGGACGATATATAGCTCCGTACTATAGCCTGCTTGGTGCTCCAACACCGAATTATCAATGACGGACCATAAAAGATGATTCGGATCGTACCCCTCTTTATTTTCGCCTAAATACTCTTCAACGTTGTTTCTAGCCTCAGTAAGCTCCATATAATGGCTCGTATCGAGCAGATCAGTAATAGCGGTCAACAAAAGCAGCAGCGGAAGCGTTCGATGAGCAGGCAGAGAATACTTGCCTCCACGTTCCTCTTGAACCAAAAGGTCAGCCCCGAGTAAGGCTTTGGTATGGTGGTAAAGCTGCCCCGTAGTTCCCAGGTTTAGTCGTTCTACGATATCTGAGCCGGAGAGAGGCTCCAGCAATACAGCAAGCAGGATGTCGAGCCGCTGCTTATTTCCGAGTGCAGCCAAAATTTTTGCTACTTTATCGGTGTCAAGACCAAGTAAGTGATGGACTTCTTGCTGCCTAGGGTCCCACCTGAAGCCATTGTGCCCGCGATATTGCCCGGAATAAAAGAGGCTGCCTAAATCATGCGGGACTTCATCGTTTAATGAGTTCTCATTTAAATTCATGGTTAATGCTTGTTTTGGAGAAGGACGAGTATTAATGACCTGAGTTAACATTTGTTTGAGCTCGTTCATCTCTTTGGTAAGTAGATCAAGCTCAGTTCCGTAGTCTCTAGAAGCGGTCAAACGGCATCACCTCTTAATATTATTGTTTTACGTAATTACGTTATACGATAAATTTAACATAAGTTCAGTGAATTGTAAACAATGACCAAAAACTTTATGGTACGATGAACAAATATTTTAATAGCAGGCCTAACATTTAAGGGGGTAAAGCATTGTTTTCGAAAAAGAGGCATGTGAGGATAGATTGGGAATGCTCCATTGAGGACGAAACAGATGCTCGCGTCTGTGTTTATGTCACATTTCCAGATTACTCCCGGTGGGTAGCTAATTTTTATACGGTAAAATGTATCGAATCCATCCGTAACGATCGGCTGAGCAGAGGGGACAATACGTTCGTCTGTTCAGAAGAGAATTTGATTATTGTCGATCAAGTAAGTCGAGCACATATTGAGAAAATTATTGATGAGAGTATTGAACAAAATACATTCGAGTATTTATTTAAATATTTTGGCTGGGTTCATGCACCGAATGTTAGACAATATCCTGGCGGTTTCTTCGAAAGCAAGGGCACTATCGATCCGATTATAATCAGCAGCCAAGCGAGCACACTACGCGAAATGTTGGAGCATGCCAGCGACGAATTAAGAGAGGTGATCAAACAGTTTCTGTTTGGCGAATGGCAGGCGAGGATCGAGCATCTTAAGCTGATACCCAAACTTGAAGCTAAACATATGAGAGTGGCTCAGGCAGAGCTTGAGGGTCGTGACATGAAGCGCGAGTGGGAAGACATTTTTGCAGAGGGTTTGGATGCCCAAGAAAAGACGAACATTTATATGGAACAATATTTATGGCATGTTTTCAGCTATGCAAAAAAATCATGCTTAAGCGATGAACAAGCGGTAGAAGCATTCCGTAATGAGCCTAAAAAGGCATGTTATGTCTTCTATCAGCAGCATGATTTAGTGTTGCTGATAGAAGATGCAGCGCGTTTAATGCCTGAGGATGTGGAAGGCGAGCAGGACATCTATATTGTAGATGAGCATTTTAAGTGGACCTATGTGGTAACCCATGAGTCTGAATTAGGGCCTTATTTTGTTAAGGCACAGTATACTCGCTAATCGTTACTCCAGGATCAGAGCCGTATTTCATGGTTTCGCCAGAGATCGAAATTTCCTTTACTTCATTGCCCAGTTCATCTACTAATACATGCCTAATGCCTCGCACAGGCCGAGGACTGGACGTTTTATAATTACCATTTTCCGAAATGTTAATTACTTCATATCCTTTTTTCTTAGAGATAGGTGGAGAGCTTGAATCGCCAAAATGAATGACAACAGTGCCATGAAAGCTTTGCGGAATGTGATGGATAACTGGTCTGCTTTTCTCAACCTCTGAGACCAGCATATTGATCGGCAGGTATATGATTACAAGTGAAGCAAGCAAGAAGATGAGATAGCCCTTCTCTTTTATAGCAACAAGAGAACCTACAGAAAATACGATTGCAGAGCTGGCAAATAATAAAATAAACAGTCCGAACTCAGGAGAAAAGAGATCCTGTATTCCCCATATTCCTAAGCCCATCATAACGGTAACGGAAGCTGCGGCAATGATACTTAGAACAATCAGCAGGGCAGTGCGCAGAAAAATAACCGACTTTCTCCAGCGGAACATCAGGGTGTAAAACGGGAGAATAAGGAATAGATACGAAGGAAGCGTCCAGCCGATTAGCTTGCTCGAATCACTTCCGAGGCTCTGATCGTACACAAGCGCCAAATATCCTAAATAGGCGAGTACGCCTGCAAAATAGCTGGCTATAGCAACTAAAACGTAAAATAGCTTTTGTTTCATGGGGACAACACCTCTTCTGTGTGTATGGGAGCTTTGTACCCCTAAAGCATAACGTTATACTGAATATCGCAATAGTTCTATCTTTTGTAGTACCGACCTCACGAAGCGCTTGGAGCAAGTACATCTCCAATAATTATTAGCCGCAAATAAGGAGGAAGTAACATGAAACGTATCCTTTCAGGAATAAAACCAAGTGGGGAGCTTAATATAGGCGGTTATGGAGGTGCCTTGCATCAATTTGTGAAAATGCAGCATGACTTTGAGTGCTTTTTCTTTGTGCCGGATCTTCATGCGGTGACTGTTCCTCAGGACCCTAAAGAATTATTTCAGCGTTCAAAGGACATTGCCGCATTTTATATTGCTGCTGGAATTGATCCTAAAAAGGCGACGATTTTTATACAATCGCATGTACCTGCTCATGTCGAGCTGGGATGGATAATGGAGACTCAGGTTCACTTTGGAGAGCTGAGCAGAATGACGCAGTTCAAAGAGAAATCAGATGGGAAAGATTCTGTCAGCTCTGCTTTGTTTACGTACCCTGCCTTGATGGCAGCGGACATTCTCCTTTATCAAGCGACCCATGTTCCTGTCGGGGAGGATCAGAAGCAGCATTTAGAGTTGACTAGAGATTTGGCTGCGCGATTTAATAGTCGTTTTGAAAAAACATTTGTAATTCCTGAACCAATCATCCCCACTATTGGCTCCCGTATTATGGGGCTTGATGATCCAACTAAAAAAATGAGCAAGAGCAACCCCAATAAAAATAGCTACGTGCTGCTACTTGACTCGCCAGCTGATATTCGTAAAAAGCTCGCAAGAGCTGTTACCGATTCAGAAATGTCTGTGCGATATGATTGGGACAATAAACCTGCGGTCAGCAATTTGATCGAGATCTATGCGGTGTTCTCAGGAGAGTCCACCGAGACGATTGAAAGGCGTTACGAGGGCCAAGGATATGGCGGGTTTAAGAAGGATTTAGCCGAGGTTGTCGTCGAGAAGCTAGTACCTATACAAGAGAGATATAGAGATATTATCGATTCAGATGAGCTGATCCGTATCCTTAAAGAAGGAGCGATGAGAGCCTCGGAAACGGCTCAAATAACGCTTGTTCAAGCGAAACGCGCCATGGGATTCGTAACCTTTTAACCGAGCAGATTTTGATTGCGGGTAGAGATCAAAATCAACAGGAAAATCTCCAGTTAATTTTGCGATTATGCCCGTATATTCTGAATTAGAAGGAATTTGTACCGTTAAATCAATGGAAATGGGCTGTTTCCTAAAATACTGCCTAGATTAGCGGGAAGATTTCCCGTTAAATTGGTTTTTATCAGAAAAGAGCGAATGATAGCGGGAGAAATTCCGGTTAGTTGGTTTCTCTGAAAGCCTATAAGGCAGGACGCCGTCTAGAATGAGTGGATTGGGATGAGTGAGTTACCAATATAGTAATGAAAAACGGCCAATCCCGCATCTGCAGCGGGATTGGCCGTTTTTTTTATTTCCTCCTAAGCGGCTTACACTTCTTTGCGAGTGAAATAAAGTAGGCCAATTGCAAAAAACAAAACAAAGCTGCTCGTTATCGTAATGAGCAAGTTTTCTAAAGGGAGCGCAAAAGCGCCGAAATTGTCGCCTTCGAAGCTTAGCATCGCGAGCATTGGTTGTGCCCATGGGTAGAAGGGAGCGAAACGTTCAGAATTAACGATAAGCATATTAGGCAGCGTAAGCATCACATTAATGACGAGTGGAGCGGCAAAGCTGCTCCAGCTTACAGATACGAGCAGCTGAAGCGCGGCAAGCGGGAGACAGGCAAGCCAGCCGCTGCCAACTCCTTTCAGAAGCATTGCCCATGGAAGCGGGCCGTCGATGCCTTGATAGGTCGCTGCAATAATAACTGCTCCTAGAAACAAAAGCTGCGTTATGGCAAGGAGAACAGCAACTACACTGAATTTGGCGAAGTAGAGTCCGATTCTAGACACAGGCAGCGTAAGCAGCTGCTTCCAGCCTCCTCCTACATGCTCGTATCTGCATACGAAAGCGGACAGAATGCCCGTTAATATTGGTAAGAACAGCATGGCGTGGAACGAAGCCATTGAAGCAATGAGCAGGGCATATTGAGCGGACGCATCCGGCGAATCAAACGATATTAACATGCCGAGAGCAAGTGACAGCAGCGAGCTGAGCGGGATGAGTATCCAAATAAACGTTTTGAATAACTTAATCCGTTCCGCAGCGACTAAACGTAGGAAACCCATCATTTCAATTCACATCCTTTTTGATGAAATGAAAGGCGCCAACAAGTAGAAGGATGCACCCGAGCAGAAAGCCTCCACCAACGAATAGCTCTCGCTGCGGATCCATATAACCTAGCATCGGCCAGTTTAACGGCAGCAGCTTTGACCAATCCTTTGAAATCAGGCCTGTGAATATGGAGCTGATCGCGATCAACACGCCAAACGTAATAGGAATGGCTTGATTTTTCATGGTCATGCAAAGCCATACAAACAGCGCAAGCACCGGGAGCGATGCGATAAACGGCAGGAAGCAAAGCCGCAAAATATCGATTACTGGCATCTCTTTAAGCCCGAATCGCAACGATAAACCAAGCGCAGCGGTTCCTATCGCCAGCAAAACACATGATGAGAGCAGCAACAGGAAGCTTAATGCAAATTTGGAGCGGAACACGGCACCCTTGGAAATAGGAAGGGCGAGCAGCTGCTTCCACGCATTTGTGTTATGTTCGATATTTGCTAGCAGGGAAGAGACAAGTGTCACTCCAAGGAATAGCGAGATTGGAACAAACATTTGGATGTCCTGAAGCAAGACCTCCCAGAGTCTCCCTGCATATCTGTTCGTTAAATAATCATAACGAAGTCCGTAATTAAGAGCTTGCATAGCGATCAATCCGATAGGGCCAATAAAGATAAGAAACCATAGCCCCTTGCCGCGTATTTTCAAAAAATCAGCTGAAAGTGCTTTGAGCATCATAGCTTACCCTCCCCGACAATTTGCAGGAAGAGATCCTCCAGTGATTTGCGTTTCTCCTCGACACGGTAGATAGAGTGGTCTCGCTCTACGAGATTTTTGACAATGCGTGCAAGCGCAGGGTTATCGGTATGCTCCAGCATAATGGCGGAACCATTTTGTACAGCGCCCACACCTTGCCGCTGCAAGGCAGCAAGTGCTAGTTCTGGCTCAGACACGACCAGCGATATTGTGCCTTGTGCCTGTGCATGCAAATGGCTGATCGTATCTTGGAAGACGAGCTCCCCCTGACGAATAATACCGACGGTTCCTGCTGTAAGCTCGACCTCGCTTAACAAATGACTGGATATAAGGACGGTAATGCCGTGCTGCTTAGGCATTTCTTTAATTAATTCACGAATTTCCAATATGCCGGATGGATCTAGTCCATTTGTCGGCTCGTCGAGCAGCAGCAGCTCTGGGCTGCCAAGCAATGCGCTTGCGATACCTAGTCGCTGCTTCATCCCAAGCGAGAAGCCTTTCACTGGACGCCGCGCTTCCTTGGCCAGTCCAACGATGTCGAGCACTTCAGCAATTTTGGATACAGGAGCACCGAGTATGCGGCGAATAGCTTCTAGGTTGTCGACGGCGCTTAAATGGCCATAGTACGAAGGGTATTCAACGAGCGAGCCGACTCGGCGCAATATAGATAACCTTTCCTTGTTCAAAGATTTCCCGAAAATATGAACCGATCCGCCCGAGGGCTGGATTAATCCGAGCAGCATGCGGATTGTCGTCGTTTTACCAGCGCCGTTCGGTCCAAGGAAGCCATAAATATCACCTTTTGCAATTTTTAAATTCAGATTGGACACCGCATAACGCCCTTTATAACGTTTGCTTAGTCCTTTCGTTTCGATTACCCATTCATTCACGTTAATCACCTCATTACTTACATTAACGGGTGAAGGTTAAACGAAGAGCTCCCCAAGTTTAAATTTTGTTTAAAAAAATTAAAATCAATTTGAATAAATGTATATGGTCGTTCCACTAGCTTGGGTATCCCTATGCCATTCGAGCTTCATTTCTTTCAGAAGATAATCGACAATGGCTAGCCCAATGCCTGCACCTTTGCCAGTCGGAGAAGCCTCTAGCCCGTTGCCATGATCGTGAATAACGAGCGCAGATTGGCCTTGGTAGCTCTCTATGGAAATGCCGATGTATTTGCCGCCGCTCGCATGCCTCGTTACATTTTGAAATAAATTATCCAGCACGCGGCGGAAACCTGCCTTATCGACAATACGGAGCATAGCACCATCAGGCAGCTCCACATCAGCGACGATACCTTCCTGTTCCCAAAGGGGATACCAAGACGCGGCGCTTTCACGAACTAATCGCAGCAGATCCAGTGGCTCCAGCTTAAGCGGATAGCGGCCGCTTGTCATGAGCGTGTAGGAAAGCAAATTTTCAATGAGGCTGTCTAAGCTGGTTATTTTTTGCTCCATTTGCTTCACAGCTGCTTTCGCATTCAAGCTTAATGATTCCTTATGCAAGGAATACAGATGGCTGTTCATGACGGTTAATGGTGTCCTCAGATCATGCGACAGGCTGGCGATGAGCTGCTTGCGAAGCTCTTCCTCTGCACGCTCGCGCTCCTTGCTCTCTTTAAGCTGTTCAACCATCTGATTAAAAGCGGTCTCCAGCTGCCCAATCTCATCATTTTTCTTAATAAGGATTGGCATCGGAAGACCGTTGTCGCCATGCAGCGTCATCGCTGATTGCAGACTGAGCAGACGTTTGCGAATGTGCCGGAAGAACAGCAGCGATATCATGAAGAAAAAGGCGAACATAATAAACAGAAACGCCAAATAAAAGGGTGTGCCTGAACCGATCGGCTTATCGAGCTGAATGATGGAGCGCTGCAGCTGCATCACCATAAACCCAGGCTCCTTATGGTTCGCCCCAAGGAAGGACACGACCGTAAAAGGATCGCTGTCGATGCTTGCTTTCATAAATTGAATGGAGCTGGCAGGCGTCCACTGACTGGGCAACTGCTCTTGTACGGGAAGCTGCAGCCTTGTTGATCCAGCAGAGTCAACCCAGAAGAGGGAAGCCTCGGGGTAAGTTTGTTTTAGCTCGTGCAATTTTTTGTCGATTTGAGCGGGATCCTTCTCTGTTAACTCAGCAGCCTGATTATGCCATATTGTGGTTAATTCTTTTCCGCTGCCATACTTTAAATAGTCCATATTAGCGGTTTGTGTATTTTCTTGAATAAGCATATAAAGAATAGAAGCTACCGGAAATATGATCGGAATAAACAGAAAAGCAAACAAAATAATAAGAAGGTAGCGAGACAACAAGGTTTGGCGAAACTTCATGCCTCCCGCGTGTGGTTTGGGCATCTTCATGCGCGCACCCGATAGCCGATGCCGCGTACCGTCTCAATGATTTCAGGAGCAGCGGGGTTTCGTTCGATTTTTTCCCTCAAATAACGGATATGAACCATCAACGTTTTATCTCCATCAATAAAGGATTCTCCCCATACAGCCTCATAGATTTGCTCTTTCGTAAGCAGTTGTCCCAAATGGCGAAGCAGATAGCTGAAAATGTGAAACTGCTTGCCTGTCAGCATAATTTCTTCCCCGGTCTCACGGTTTTCCACCCGGTTTTGCTGCTCATAGACAAGCAGATGCTTAATAGCCAAAGGTTCAGCAAGGCGTGCGCCTGACCTGCGAAGGAGCACTTCGATGCGTGCGGTCAGCTCGTCGGGATGAAAAGGCTTGGTGAGGTAGTCGTCAGCGAACTGCAGCCCTTGCAGCTTATCATCGATGGAGGTACGCGCTGAAAGCATGAGAATCGGGACATCCGGCGCCGCYTTTTTCAGACGTTGTCCAATAGTAAAACCATCGAGACCCGGCAGCATAACGTCTAGGATGACGAGTCTGCAGCCTGCAGCGGCCTCGAGTGCATGCTCGCCATTTTTTAACCATTCAACCTTATAGCCTTGCTCTTGCAAATGCTGTGAGACAAAGCTTCCGATTTCGATATCATCTTCAATATATAGCAGTGATGCCGTCATTTTTATAAATTTCCTTTCGTTCATTCATTTTGATCCCTTATTTTAGCTGTTCTGCTTCGATTATACGGCAGAGCTTGGCGGAATGCATACCATAAAGCAACGTTTGATGTGAATCAGCAATAGGAATTTATTTGAAAATAAAGAAAGGGACCTAGCCGACAACGGCTAGATCCCTTTCTATTCATTGCTTGGTCAGCCCTTGCTTCCAGGCTCCCGTGCTTTCTTTCCTTTTTCCCACCTAAATACTTTGTTTAACACTTTGAATACCCACTTTGACTCCTTAGTCAGAAGTGGTCCCAATATCGCCAGAATGAGTACATACAAGGCAGCGAATGGCTGCAGGAGCTCAAGCAAGCCGCCTGCTTTGCCGAGGTTCGCCATAATGATGGAGAACTCGCCGCGAGATACGATGGTCAAACCTATATTAGCCGATGCCTTCGGCGTTAAGCCAGCACTTTTACCGGCTAACATGCCTGCCAAGAAGTTACCGAATAGTGTAACGGCAACCGCACCAAGTGACAGCCATACGGCTCCGCCAAGTGCGAATGGGTCGATGGTCAGTCCGAAGCTGAAGAAAAATAAAGCGCCGAAGAAGTCACGGAAAGGCAAAATCATATGCTCAATCCGCTTCATATGAACAGTCTCAGCTAGTACTAAGCCTACAAGCAAAGCGCCGATCGCCTCAGCGACGTGAATCGTTTCGGAGAAGCCTGCTACGAGGAACAGGAAGCCGAATACGAGCAGCAGAAACAGTTCATTCGAGCGAATATTGAGAATTTTGTTCAGGAGCGGTGCAGCCTTCCTGCCGATAATCAAGAAGAGCAGCATGAATCCTAATGCATAGGAAGCAGACAGGAGTACTCCGCCTAAAGATGACGAATCACTGAGCACGAGTCCGGATAGCACGGAAATATATACAGCAAGGAAGATATCCTCGAACATAATGATGCCGAGAATCATTTCTGTCTCCGGGTTGGCAGTCCTCTTTAAATCGACGAGCACCTTCGCGACGATAGCGCTCGATGAGATCGTTGTAATGCCGGCGATGACCATGGTTTCCGCTACAGGGAAGTCGTTGATCCAGCCAAATAATAAGCCAAGTGAAAAGTTGATCAGAATATAGATCGTTCCGCCTACCGCTATTGAGCGACCCGATTTCATTAATCGACCCACAGAAAATTCCAGACCTAAATAGAACAGGAGGAACAGCACACCTAGCCGCCCCATGAATTCAATTAGTTCTGCACTATGAATAAACCTAAAGTCCAGTATGCCTACGTGCGGAGCATGTGGACCTACGGCCATGCCGATTAAAATATAAAACGGGATGACGGAAAATCGAATTTTTGCAGCTAACAGCCCGACTAAGGCGATGAGTATAACAGCAAGACCGATCTCCAGCACCATGTGATCCATAATTAACGGCTCCCATTTTGCAGCATCAGCTTAAGTAGCTTCAGATGCTGGCGTTCACCTGCAACGATGAGGGTAGTATCTGCTTTGAATATATAGTCGGGGCCGGGATTAATATGTTTTGCTTCCTTCTCAACCGCAGCGATAATGGTCGCTCCAGTCGTTTGGCGAATATCGGCCTGGCCGATTGTTCTGCCAATGCATGCGGCGTTTGGTTCAATCTTGTACCACTCAATCGTTAAATCATCGAGTGCGACTTCAATCGTTTCAAGCGCTTTCGGCTTGTAAGTCATACCGCCAATGATGGCAGCGACTTGTCTTGCTTCTTCATCCTCTAGGGTAACCATGGAAATGCTATCATCTGGATCCTCATAGTCAAAGTGATACATCTCACGGCGTCCGTCATCATGAATAATAATGACAAACTTATCGCCGCTCCTCGTCATAACTTGGTACTTTCGGCCAATGCCGGGCAGATCGGATTCTCTAATATTCATTGTGTATGCCTCCTCATTTGTTGTTAGTATACGAACAAAATGAGAGGATTAACCAACGAAATGGGAAGTGAATTTAATCGGAGTCATGAGCAGATCGCGCAATCTCTGTCGATAAGTAGTGACGAGTGCGGATAGGGTTGTGGAACGCCAATAAATAAGCATGAGAGCATGCATATAGGCGGCAACGAGTGCGTTTTCAGGTAAAAATGTTGTGGCAGTGGTGCTCTGTTTGCGTACGGTTGACGTCGCATATTTGGCTGCCGTAGTAATGCGGCTTGCACCAGCTGTTAACTCAAACATATTGCCTGCTTGGTAGGCGAACAGCGCTGCGAGCAGCAGCGGAACAATAAGGAACAAGTTCATTAAATGCTTGCGGCTAATGCGACTGAAATCATGTATGCCATTGTTCATCTGTCCACCTCCAAAAGATTTCGTTAATATAAGTATAACTTATAAATTGAAATTTAAAAAGGCGATGTTACATATTAACAAAGAAAAAAAGATTATTGCCCTCTATTCCCAGCTGTTTAATGAATTGACGATAAACCATAAGCGTTATAAAATAAGTAAACGATTTTTTTAGGCGAATAGTACGTAAAAGAGAGAAAGAAGGTTGAAATGGATGGGAGCAGAAGTGAAACAATTGTCACCGCTCGTACAAACGCTTGGTTTGAAGGAGCATATCGAGGGCGGCTGGTACAAGGAAATTTGGAAGGCTGGTTTCACAATACCGCAGGAGGTGCTTGGAGCTCCTTATTCAGGACCACGCTTCGCAGCATCATCAATTTATTTTATGCTTCATCCAGGTGAGTTTTCAGATTGGCATAAGGTTTATTCAGACGAGCTGTGGATGTGGCATTCGGGCAGTCCATTAATGCTTACGCTTGGCGGTACCGAAGATTCGCCGGAAACTAGAAAAGAAATTATTGTTGGACCTGATGTGCTGGCAGGTCATCAGCCGCAAGCATTAGTGCCGGCTAACGAATGGCAAATGTCCCACCTGCTAGGGGACGAGCCTGTACTCGTTTCATGCGTTGTAGCTCCGGGTTTCCATTATGATGATTTCCAGCTCATTAAGCGATAATTACGATCATTAAATAAATGTTGAAGAGCCATCCGAGGAGTGAAGTTTCTTTCCCGGATGGCTCTTATTTTGCAATTAAGAAGCTTCGTACGTGGCCTATTATGATCAAAGGAACGAGGCTGGCTAAAAGATCCGGTGGCTCCAGCCGTTAAGCTTGGCGAATGCCTCTACGAAGTAGTAGTCTCCGTAAATAAGTGATACGTTGATGTTGGCGTTTTCAGGCTTATGTCCGGTGCCTTGGAGAAGAATTGCTTCATGGTCCGGATTGTCCCAGGTCGCATAATTCACGCTTAGTGAATACAGGATTCTCTCGGCAGCCGCGTTATAGATTCGGCGTTCCGCGGATGGAACCAGCTCGGTAAGTTCGAGCAGGCCGGATGCTGCGATGGCGGCAGCGGAAGTATCGCGCGGCTCATTTTCTATGTTTGCTACGCGAAAATCCCAATACGGCACATCGTCTTCCGGCAGGGCGGCGACAAAGTAATGCGCTACCCGCTTCGCCGCGTGCAAATAACGCTCAAGCCCGGTGCATCGGTAAGCAATCGCTAGGCCATAAAGTGCCCAGGCATTGCCTCGGCTCCACGCCGAAGAGCTGGAAAAGCCTTGACCGCCCAGCGGTTCTATAAACGCGCCTGTCTCCGGATCAAAAGATAAAATATGACATACCGAGCCGTCCTCGCGAATGGCGTAACGGAGGAAGGTATCCGCGTGACGTATCGCGATATGCTTGTAACGCGGGTCGCCTGTCGTGCGGCTTGCCCAGAACAATAGGGGGATATTCATCATGCAATCAACAATGGCCCAGCCGTAAGCCTCTTGCCCGTTCCACGCACGAATAAACTCGCCATTCACGTTGAAGCGGCCCGCTAGGAAGTTTGCCGCCTCCAAACCGATTCGCAGACCTTCCTGATCGCCCGTTAATTCGTATTTGATGACAGCAGTCGGCAGAAACTGAAAGCCCACATCGTGATGCAATTGTACCGGATACTCGCAGAAGCAGCGCTCCAGCTTGGCGTCCCATTCCCAAGCAGCTGCCTTGAATGACTCTTTCCCTGTTGCATCATGCATAACCCAGAGCATGCCGGGCCAGAAGCCGGACGTCCACCAGTTATCTTCTGTGTTGTCATAGATGCCGTTGGTTTTTGCCACATGAGGCGTTTTATCTCCAATTTGGTTTATCATGCGCTCTACCTTTTCGGTTAATTGCACCAATATTTTTTCTTTGTATGCCTGATTCATTTTGTAGTAAGCCTCCTCGTTGACCCATGATTGTGGTTAAGCTGCTTGCTATCATTATAGTCTCTGACAAATGGACAAAGTTACGCTACAATGGTTAAAAATGTTGTTCTGTTGACTTGTTGAAATGAAGGGGTGCAGTCAGTGAAGGGGACGCTGTTTCAGGAAATGGACTACGGGGGATTGTCTTTTCTTTGGTCATACCGCAACTGGTCGCAGCAAGATTTCGAGGGGTATTACCACTTTCATAGGGGTTTTGAGGTGCTGGCTGTGCATCAGGGACACGGCATGGTTACCGTTAATCAGAAGACGTACGAGCTTAAGCCAGGCATGCTGTTTTATTTCGAGCCCTATCAGCTGCATAATGTTTATGTGGAAGTGGATGAAAGCCGGCCATATGAACGCAGCGTCTTTCATTTCGACCCTGTATTTATGAAGGGCTACTTAAGAACGTTTCCGGCTCTTTATGACGTCTATAAACGAATGCTTCAAGGGCTTATCGTTTTGCAGGGCATAGATATGATCGATTGCAATGAAGAGTTGAATGCCGCTTGCTCCGCATTCCAGAATGGCCTACTCGCTTCCTCCGCCAGCAGCAACGAAGAGCAGAGCGCGCTTTATTTGTTAAAGGTATTGTCGTTAATTAAACGAAAGGTTATTCCGGGGCCCGAGCAGGAGGAGCATATGAAGCCTATTCGCCAATCGGAACGTGTTATGGCATGGATTGAAGATCATTACGGGGAGCCCTTCCAGCTGGAGCTGCTTGCGGACGAGCTCCATATGTCAAAATCTTATTTGTCCCGGCTGTTTCGGCAAGAGACGGGTAGCAGCATTACCGGTTATTTGACAGCCCGCAGAATGCAGCAGGCTTGCAGTCTGCTTCAAACGACGAACAAATCCGTAGAAGTGATCGGCGAGCAGGTAGGGTTTACGAGCACCTCTTATTTTATAAGCCTGTTCAAACGGATTATGGGCGTATCTCCGCATCAATACCGCCTAAGGCTGTAGCGGGGAGCAGCGGCAATAGAATAGATGCATCGTTCCAATTAAGGATTCTCTGCCTTGCGAAGCTGGTTCCGAACGCGGTATTTGCTGGGACTGGTGTGAAAATGATTCCGGAAGGCGCGGCTAAAATAAGGATAGCTGTGAAACCCGGAGGCTTCGGCGATATCTTCCAGTTTCATGTCGCTATATAGAATTCTCTCCGAGGCAATAGACAGCCTGATCTCAATGACATAACGCATTGGAGATTGACCGAACGCTTGCTTGAACAAGTGGGAGGCTGTCGATACGCTGATGCCATAACGTTCGGCGATATGGGTCAACGTCAGCGGATCGGTAGCATGCTTCTCCAAATACTGCTTCATTTTGTAAGGAATGTTGAGCTCAGGCCTGGAGGCCGCCGCCATCTTTACATACCTCTCGATAGTTAGACATAAAACTTTGATCAAAGCGTCCATCATTTCCGCATTATCCCCATGAATATTCCGCTTCTCATAAATTAGTTTTCTCCACAATGCCAAGAAGTCTTCCGCCGTATCCAGATGAACCTTGCTTGGAAAATCATTCCTGATGCACCACTGCTGAGCCCATACTCCGCTGCAGGATAAGTAGTAATCGGCACTCTCAATTAGCTGAGAATCTTCAGTGTCTTTATCGGCCTCAACCACTAATCGGTAGTATTCCCCTGGCTTGCGGATGATCAGATCACCGGGCTGTACAACATATGTCTCATCATTAATCTCGACACGGCATGTCCCTTTTACCTGGAAGCGCAGGAGCAAGCGATTGTCGTTTGTGCCTTTTTGCAAGGAGCCGGTGAATGGAGAAGTATGATGAGAATAACCGATCAACAGGCAATCGATCCACGATGCGTCCATCATTTGCTGCCACCTCCAAGTGAGTAAACTATTTCTACTATCATAAATGTTGCAAAATAAGTCAACAAGCAGAGAATCGGATATTCACTTCTAAATCAGTTGTCACTATACTGGGGATTAATGAAGTGAAGGGAGATGGTAGTTTGTTGAAGGATAAGATTGCGGTTCAATTGTATACGCTTCGCGAGGAATGCCTTGCAGATTTCCCGGGAGTTCTTCGTAAAATAAGTCAAATTGGCTATGGCGGCGTACAGTTTGCGGGCTTTCAAGGCTATGACCCACAGGAACTCAAAGCGGTTTTGGACGAAGTTGGATTGAAGACCGCAGGCATGCATGTTGGTTACCATGACATTGTTGCGAACACAAGCAAAGTGGTCTCGGACGCCAGGCTGTTTGGCACAAGGGATATTATTTGCCCGAGTATTCCCGCTGAGCTGCAAAATGAAGGCGGATACAAACAACTGAAGAAAGATTTAAATGGTATTGCGAAGCAGCTGAAGGGTGAAGGCTTCCGAATCAGCTATCACAATCATGCTTTTGAATTTGAAACGGTGATAGAGGGGCAGGATGCGCTTTCGTACTTGCTTGAGGCTGGTGCAGACAATGAAATCCTTGCAGAGCTGGATGTATATTGGCTTCAGAAAGGCGGTTTTGAGCCTGCATCATTCTTCAAGCCCTATGCGGACAGGATGCCGATTATCCATATGAAGGATATGACCGCAGACGGTGAGCAGGCATTCGCGGAAATCGGTACAGGATCGATTGAATTCGAACCGATTATTCGCTGGGGAGAGGAGAATGGAGTCGAGTGGTACGTAGTAGAACAGGATGTTTGCAGAACAGCACCGATGGGCTGCGTGCAAACTAGCTTTACCAATCTATATCATCTAATGTCAATTCTGCAACCCAATGCTCGTCCGAACATCAAACGATAACGGCGCTTCTCAGCTGAAGCGCCGGATGGTTTGCCCGTTATGGAAAGGGCCGGCAATACGGATATGCTCGCAAGGCTCGCCATTGTTGGCGAGGCGCCACAGCATTTTGTCAGCCGCTTTATATCCGGTCTCCTTGATCAGAAGCTGGGGGCGGCTTAAATGCGGTAGCGCCGCCACCGGTCCGTTGGCCAAGCCGACTAAGGAGATGTCCTCCGGGATGCGATAGCCGAGAGAGGTAAGGCTGTCATACAGCCTTACGATATCTTCATCGATGCCGGCAATGATTGCTGTTGGTTGGCTGCTGCGCAGCTTGTCGATCAGCATACACTCGTCCCAAACGTCTGTTATTTGCAGTTCTGCGTCATAATCCAACTGAAGCTCACCCATCATTTCCTCAAACGCCTGCCATCTTCTTGTATACMCCCGCTGGCTGTGAATATCTCCTACATACATAATACGGGTATGGCCAAGCTGCGCAAGCCGGTCCACGGCCATGCAGACGGCTTCGAACACATCCCAGATTACGCTGTCGATTCGGGAAAGTGGTCTCGGATAATTAATCAGTACCTTGGGTAAAGGCAGCTCGAACAGCTTGCGCTCCGTGGAGTCCGAGAGCAGCCGGGGCGCGATGAACAGACCGTCCGCCGTCGGCAAATTAAGCTGCTCCATCCAGTCCGAGAATGCGTGATCCGGCACATCCTCATCCAGCACATAACTATCCAGTCGATGCTCCAATTGATCGAGCCTTTCTCTTATCCCCTCTGTCAACAATACGTTGTAATTCATAGATTGCCGGGATTGTATCAATACAAATCGAAACTGGAAGGTAGGATAGGGCGTGATGCCGCGGCTGACCATCTCACGTGCCTGAGATACAGTCAAATAGCCGCGTACGAAGGCTGTTCGAATAATGCGGCTCCGCGTTTCCTCGGACATGCCGGCTCGTCCGCTCAGCGCCTTGGATATGGTCTGAATCGAAAGACCAAGTTCTTTGGAAAGATCGTGCAGAGTAATCGATTTACGAGTTCCCAATTTCAAAACCGCCTTCCTCTTTTCTCCGTTTGGTTAGGGGATGCGTACGTAAAGCTATCGTCCACGCTAACGCTCGACAGTTCTATTTTAAACTAAAGTTAAACTACTTTAGAAGTCCCCCCGCTCCTATAATGAGAGTACTTTCAGAGGAGGGGTTAAGCATGAGAAAAATAGAGACGGATATTGTGGTATGCGGCGGAGGGCCGGCGGGGATCAATGCGGCGCTGGCAGCTGGAAGAAGCGGGGCGCGAACGCTGCTGATTGAACGATACGGTTTTCTTGGCGGCATGTCGACTGCAGCTCTGGTCTATCCATGGATGACCTTTCACACAATGGATGGCAAACAGGTCATTGCCGGAACGGCGCAGGAAATTGTAGACCGCTTGATGGCCGAGGGAGCATCGCCCGGACACGTTCGCGATACGGTAGGCTTTGTAAAGACGATCACCCCTTATGATCCTGAAGTGTATAAGGTGTTAATTATTGATATGCTGCGCGAGGCGGGCGTGAAGGTGCTGCTGCACAGCTTCATGGACGAAGTGCAGACCGGGGAAGGCCTCATTGAAACGGTACGACTCGCTACCAAGTCCGGGAAGTACGAAATTTCGGCGAAGCAGTTCATCGATGCGACAGGGGACGCCGATCTGGCCTATCTTTCAGGTGCGCCGTGCTTGCAAGGACGCGACAGCGACAAATTGACGCAGCCGATGACGATGAAGTTCCGAATGAGAGGCGTTGACCTGGCGAGAGTTAAACGGTATATGATCGACCATCCGGACGAGTTTTACAAGAAGACGCCTTTCGATGAGCTGGAGGAACTGCCATTGTCCGGCGTATTGGGTTACTTCAAGCATTGGAAGGAGGCTGATCTGCCCATTAACAGAGACCAGGTCCTTTTCTTCACAGGTCCGGGACCGGACGAAGTGCTTGTCAATACGACTCGTGTTCAAGGGCTGGACGGAACTGAATTGGAGGATTTGACGGAAGGAGAGGTGCAGGGCAGGAAGCAGGTGCGCATGGTCGCGGAATTCATGACCCGCTGCTTGCCAGGCTTCGAGAACGCTTCCATCTCTTCGGTCGGAGCGCAAATCGGCATACGCGAGAGCCGCAGAATAGACGGCTGCTATTCACTCCAGGTACAGGATGTTGTAGATGGACGAGCGTTTGATGATTGCATTGCACGAAGCGGCTATCCCATCGACATTCACGATCCGTCCGGCAAGGGCGTACAGGCCGCATGGGTACAGGGCGACGGGGCGTACGATATTCCTTACCGTTGTTTGCTGCCGAAGCGGATTGACAATCTGCTCGTAGCAGGCCGCTGCATCTCGACGACGCATGAGGCACTGGCAACGACGCGTCTGACACCTAGCTGCATGGCGACGGGACAGGCTGCGGGTACGGCGGCAGCAATGGCATGGGAGCAGGGGATATCACCGGGAAAAATCGACATTGGACAGCTGCAGGAGCGTCTAATTCATAACGGCGCGCTGCTGCGCAGCGGGCAGACTGTATAGCGCGCATCCGCCTGCGAGATAACGACCAAATTCAATTGAAGTAATAATTGGGTCATGGTAGACTTTTTTATAAGGTCGCCTCGTATCGGAAGTTTGTTGGAAAACAAACACTCTACCGGATGAGCGGCCTTTTTACCATGTGATAGTACATGTGTGCGTTTAAAATCTGTCAGGGGGAATGGGTGAATGAAGCGGTATATTTCGATACGAGCCAAATTTATTACCATGTTCGTTCTGCTTATCACCATTCCATTCCTGATAAGTGGAATCAGCACTTACAATAAATTTGCGGAGGAAACCGAAAAAAACTCCAGGGCGTACTCCATGCAAATTATGAATCAAGTGAAAATTAATTTGGAAAATACGATAAAAGACGCAGACAGAATAACTGTGGCTCCCTTGTATAACGAAGACGTGCTGCGGATTTTGGAGAAGCACAGTTATGAAGAATCAGGCGAGGAGAAGCTTATTCCGTCGGCGGAAATTACCAAGATGGCAAGAGTAGCGGCTTCGCTCACATTGGATCAGCCCGGAATTGAACGAATGATCTTTTTCACCCGCGACGGCATTATGTACAGCGTCCAAGAAAAACTGACGCAGCGCTATTGGAACGAGAAAGGGAATAGCTGGATGCAGGAGGTGCTGGATGCGGAAGGTAGGCTTGTCATTATCGAACCTCACGAGACGACTTATTACAAACGATCGGAACGGGTTATTTCCGCTGCCAGAGCGTTGAATCACCCTGCAACGGGCCAAAGCATTGGGGTCGTCAAAATTGATTTTAACATGAAAGAGCTCGAGGCGTTATTGTCAGAAGTATGGCTCAGCGAAAACAGCCAGTTTTACTTGACAAAGGATAACGGCGAGCTGTTATTTCCGGATAAACCGGTTAATTTCCCGGATAATGGTCCGGGGGACGGAACGATAGATTGGAACGGTCAGACTTATCTGTACACAACCATGCACTCCAAATCAACGAAAGTGAATATTCATGGACTTATCCCGATGGCTGATTTGCAACGGGGCGGCAAGGAAATCGTCGGATTTACGATCCTCATTTCAGTCATATCGCTTATCATTGCCTATTTGTTTGCGATTTTCACGTCAGAGCGGCTGGTCAGGCCGATCCGTTATCTTCAATCGCGCATGCGGCGGGTAAAGGACGGGGCTTTCAGCGAACGGGCAGATTTGAGCTTGATGAATCGCGATGAAATCGGGCAATTGGCCCAGGGTTTCAATCTGATGGTGACGGAAGTGGAGCGGCTGGTCAAGGAGGTATATGAAACGAAACTGCGCGAACGCGAAGCCGAGCTGTCGGCTCTGCAAAGCCAGATTAATCCGCATTTTCTGTACAACACGTTGGAGTTGGTAAGCATGCAGGCGCTGAAGGAGAGAAATCTCGAAATCAGCGACATTGTTGCCAGTTTGGGGAGAATGCTGAGATACACGGTTGACAAACAGGAACGACCGGTGCAATTGAAGGAGGAGATACGGTTCGTTAACGCTTATTTGCAAATTCAGTTATCCAGGCATGGCGAGAAGCTGAGTTCGGAAATGTATGTGGATCCGTCCTTCGAATCTTGTCTTGTACCAAAGCTGCTGCTTCAGCCGCTGGTTGAGAATGCATTGGAGCACGGAATGGGCAATAGCGGATTAACGATAACGATCAGGGCATCCGTTCTGGATCAGGATTTACTCCTGACTGTACAGGATAATGGGGTGGGGATGCCGCCGCAACGGTTATTGGCGGTTCGCCATCAGATGTTGTGCAAGCCGGAGCGGGACGGCAGCCGTCCAAAGTTTGGAGATACGCTTAAAGGTTATGCCATCAAAAATATTCACCATCGCATCCAACTGCTTTATGGCGTGGAATACGGCTTAAGCGTGGAGAGCGATGAGGCTTCCGGAACACAATGGAGAATCCGGCTGCCATTACGATAGGGGGAATTGGAATGTACAATGTGATGCTGGTAGAAGACGAGAAGAAAATTCAGGAAGGGTTAAAGATAATGATCGAGGAAGTGATCGGCAGTTACAGGGTAACCGCGGAAGCGGAACACGGTTTCGCTGCGCTGGAGCTTCTCAGAATGCAATCGGTGGATTTGCTGATTACGGATATCCGTATGCCCCAGATGAACGGAATCGAGTTATTGCGGCATGTCCGGGGGTTGTATCCGAGCCTTCCTGTATTAATCATCAGCGGTTATGAAGATTTCACTTATGCCAAGGCGGCGATGCGTCACAATGCGTCGGATTACATCCTGAAGCCGGTGGACCGGATTGAGCTTTCCCATTTTCTATTGAATTTGAAAGCGCGGCTGGACCGCGAGCGGGCGGTAGAGATGCCTAACGCCGAAGCAGCCCATGAAGATCTGACGATTCGAAGAGTGAAGGAACTGGTCGTCTCTTGTCTGGATCAGGATGTTTCACTTCCATTCATCGCGGAGCAGGTGCATTTGAATCATCAATATTTATCCACATTGTTTAAAGTGAAAACCGGACAAAACTATTCTGATTATGTGACGGCCTGCCGGATGAGTAAAGCCAAGGAGCTGCTGACCCATACACATCTGAAAATATACGAGGTAGCCAACCTTTGCGGTTATGCCAGCGCCAATCACTTTATGGCCGTGTTTCGGCAGCATTGCGGAGCGAAGCCTACCGAATATAGAAAAAGGCCGCTGAGTTAGGCCGGTCAGATCATTGAGCACAAAACAAAACAGATGCTATGAATATCGTAGTTTTTCTCGAAAATACGTTGTTTTTCACTGACAGGCTGACTTGTATACTTATTGTTAAGCGCTCCTAATTGGTGCAGAGACTTCATGTATTGCGACAGAATGATTACATTCGGATATTCGGGAGGTGTAAGAGGAAGCTTGGGCTGGTTTTTGTTGGAAGCGTTTACAATAAGACCGCAAGAGAAGAGCTAATGAAATGACATGAAAGAAAGGATGTGGTGGATAATGACTAGTCTTACAAAAAGATCTACAGTGTTATTATTAATCCTGAGTATGCTGTTCACGGGTTTGATGGGCTCGAGCCGCGTGCAGGCCGAAGCCGAAGCGGAGTCTGCCAACCGAATTGTATTCGAGGATTTCGAGAACGGCGCTTCGGACGATTACAGTGTTGAGGCGGAACCGCCATTCGTTGTTCACGTCATGGAGACGACGAGTGCAACCCCGCTGACGATCGCGGGTTATCGGGCCAGCGGCAGCGATTCTAATATTCCGGAATATGCCATTGACGGTGATATTCAGACAAGGTGGTCGGCGTATGATGACGGGCAATGGATCGAACTGGATCTGGGCTCGGAACAGCTGGTTTCTTATCTGGGAGTCGCTTTCTACCGGGGAGACAATCGCAGCAAGACCATTGCTATCGAGGTTTCGAACGACCAGACCAACTGGAGCCGCGTATACAGCGGCGATAGCAGCGGCACTACGATCCAGGTTGAGGCCTTTGGTTTTGAATCCGTCACCGCCCGTTATGTACGGGTTGTCGGGCGCGGAGCAAGCGAATGGACAAGCATTTCAGAAATTCAGGTTTACCCTCCCCATGTGGACGGATTTATAGTAAGGGATGTGGAGATTCCGCCAACGGGACCGGATCCGGATTCCCCAATTCCGACAAAAGCTGGTCTCTATTATGCGGATGGCACACCGCATGTACCGCATGAGGCACAGACAGTGACCGGCTCTACGTATAATGTCCTGGACTTCGGCGCCGATCCTGCCGACAACGGAATAGATGACGCGCAAGCTATCCGGGCTGCACTTGCTGCAGCGAAGCTTGGGGACGAAGTGTATCTTCCGAACGGACACTATCAACTAACGAGCACCGATATGGACGGAGTTACCCATTTCATTATGAAATCCGGCGTGCAGATGCGCGGCGAGAGCCAGGATGGCGTTCTGCTTGTCTCCGACCATGCTAATGAACAGGAAGAATATGCTACGGTTGAAGGCATCGTATTCCGCATGGCCGGACAAAACAATATTAAGATCAGCAACATGACAATTACGTCCAGCTGGGACTTGAATTATTCAACGAATACGTCGGTTGCGAATCCCGATCGGGGCGGACCTAAGCAGGTGATCATGATTACTGCCGCTTCCGGCAAACCGTCATATAACATTACGCTGGACGGACTGACGATCGAGAAGTTTCAACGGATCGGCGTTGTCATTACGAACAGTCATGATGTTATTGTGGAAAATTCGCTTTTTCGCAATGCAACGAACTTAGCCGAGGGCGGAAACGGATATGGCGTTTCCATCGAAGGCAAATCCAAGGAAAGCCGGCTCGGCAGAGAGGACGACTCTCGTTTCAATGTCGTTCGCAACAACGAGTTTATCGGTCCCTATCTGCGTCACGGAACGATGGCGCATTCTTACACGCATAACAATCTCATTGAAAACAACTACTACTTGAACTCGGCATTAGACGCTATCGATTTCCACGGAGAAGACGAGTATATGAATGAAGTAAGCGGCAATCATATCGTTGGCGGCGGCGAAGCGGCTGTAGGCGTCGGCAATCCGGGCGCTACGCATGATGCTGCTGGACCAGGCAATTACATTCATAACAATTTAATCGAGAATGTGAAACGGTATGGGGTACAGGTGTACTTGGGATCTCCGGATACGATTATCGAGAATAATATCATTACCGGATTTACGAACGTGGGGAGCCAGGGAATACGTCTGAAAAATGCGCCCGGAACAATTGTGAAGGGCAATCAGATCGTGAACAATACGGCTTCTGGCTTCTGGGGTATCATTGCAATGAAAGACGACGGCGATCCCACCAACGCCGGGAACGGCGCAGGCATACCCGAGAATATTGTCATTCAGGATAATCATGTTACGGGGAATACGAATGGCGTTAAGATTTCGCACGGCACGAATATTCTTCTCTCCGGCAATGAGATCAGTGGAAATACCGGGACGGATTATGAGAATCAAGTGGTGGTTTCCGAACTGCTGCCGGCAACCAAGGCAGCAAGCGTACAGCAAAATGCTCAGAACGCTCAGGTTGCGGAACTTTTACAGATTAAAGGCGGAGATGATAGCGAATCGGCGAGAAGCTATCTGCAATTTGATCTGAATTCCATTGAAGGCAAGCTGGCTACCGCATGGCTCTACGTGTATGGACAAGCGCTTGAGAGCCCTGTTGGAGAGATGGGAGCGGCAACTTCTCTCTATGCAGTGGATAGCAATGACTGGGACGGCGATACCATGAAATGGGATATGTATCAGTCTCCGCCAGAGCTTGAGCAAAAGCTCTCGACTGTGCGGCTGAATAATAACAGCGAGAACGTCTGGTATGTATTCGATGCGTCTGTGCTCGTGCATGAACGTCTGGATGGCGATCGTACGATATCGCTTGCTTTTGCGCAGGATGCCGATCAAACCGGTTATCTGACTCAGCTATACAATGGACAAGACTCTAGCTATAGGCCTTACCTGCGGGTTGAAACCTACCCTCCTGTCGAACTTGCGGCCGTAGAAGTAAAGGCGGATCGTTTGCAGCTGGTGCCGGGCATGACTACCCAACTGCATGTGACCGGCACATACAATACAGGATCTCACGTTTCGTTAGAAAATGCGGACATATCTTTCATAAGTCTGACGCCGGATGTAGTGACTGTTGATCATACGGGCGTGGTTACCGCGATTCAAGCTGGAGAAGCAGCATTACAGGCAACTGTCGTCTTGGATGGCGTTGCTCGCACTGGAGAGTTCGTTCTTAATGTAACCAATAATCTGGCGATTACTGCGCAGTTGTCGGTCGACTCCACGCTGGGTACAAATACAAAAGAAAGAGTACTGKACGGAAGCTTGGAAACCCGGTGGATATCAAAAGGCTCCCAAACGCCTTATCTGATACTGGACTGGACAACGGAGCAAACGATCAACCAAGTGAAGCTGTGGAGCGGACATGTGCCGGTTATAGGCTCGGCCAACTGGCATGTCAGAGATTTTGATCTGCAGATTTTGGAAGACGGAGAGTGGAAGACGATAGCCGAAGTCCGAGATAATAATCAGGACGCTTTTTTGGGTCAGTATACGACGTTGAATTTGGAAAACCCCGTCGTGACGACTGCATTGCGCTTCCATTTTGTCCGTCCGTCATGGGGCAACGGCAATTTGAACGATATGATGGCCAGAATCAATGAGGTGTTTGTCGGCTTCGTCAACGATTAGGAACCATCTCGGCCTAAGTCCTTGTTACGCGGGCTTAGGCCGAAGTTCTGTTATTCAGCTGGTTCAATTAAAGTACTCGAATTTACATAGTTTTTCTCGAATTCGCGTTATTTTTTCTGGAAGCCATCAGATCTATACTAGTGATAGAAAACGATTACAAACGTAGAGAGGGGCATAAAAATGAAAAAATACGGGTTTGTCTTGCTGTCAATGGTATTGCTGCTCGGGTTGCTGAGCGCATGTGGAGGGAAAGGCAATAACAATAATGGCGCCGCAAAGGAAAAAGCGAACAATACGCCGAGTGCGGAAGTGGCTGCTGAGTCAAAAGATCCTATCGAGCTTAAGATGTCCGTTTGGGGCAGTGATGCCCAGGTGGCGTTGTATGACGAGCTTGCTGAGGAATACAAGAAGCTCCATCCGAATGTGACAGTCAAAACTTCCGTGATTCCATGGGCGGACTACCAGCAGAAACTGGCGATCATGGCAGCGACCAAAACCTCGCCTGATATCGTATGGATCTCAGAGCGCATGATTCCGCAATTTATGAATGGGGGCCAGCTGCTCGATATTTCGTCCGTGAAAGAGGACGCGGCTTATGCGTTCGGTGATATAATACCATCCACGCTCACTGCATTTGAAAAGGACGGCAAACTCTACGGTATTCCATTCTCTACGCCGCCTCAGGTAGTTTTCTACAATAAAAAACTGTTTGAAGCGAATGGATTGAAGTCGCCAATGCAGCTTTATGRAGAGGACAACTGGACTTACGATGAGATGGTCAAAGCGTCCGAAGCGATCTCCAAACCGCAAGAAGGGGTATACGGCGTGAAGTTCATACAAAGTTCCTCCAACTGGTCCGACAATCTGATTCCATTGATTTGGGCGATGGGTGGAGAAATATTCAACGAAGACACAACTAAATTCGCTATGAACACGCCGGAGACGGCCAAAGCGATCAATCTCTTTAAAGGGCTGCTCGATAAGAAAGCGCATCCAAGCATCGGCGAGCAGTTAACTTTTGATACAGGTAAGCTTGGTATGGCGTTTGAAAACGTTACCCGTACAAGCGCTTACCGTGACAAAGTCGATTTCGAATGGGATATTGCTCCGCTTCCGAAAGGCGACCATGGCGTCACGGTGCCTATCGGCTTTGGAGGCTATTCGATCTTCAAAGACGCAGAGTATCCGGAAGAAGCATTGGAATATTTAAAATTTATTAGTAATAAGGAAAATGCAGCTAAAGTAGCCCAGTTTTTTGTGCCGCAGAGAAAGTCTGTCCTATACTCCGATGAGTATCTTAACAAGTTCCCATTCCCGACTGTTGAAACGATGAAAGTGGCTGCGTACGATCGGTTGGCCGAAGGTACAATCCGGCCTTCTCATCCGAACTGGGTCAAGATTGACGAGCAGGTGACATTAAACATGGATGCGATTTTGCTCGGTTCCACGACAACCGAGCAAGCGTTAAAAATTATGGAAGACAGCATTAATCCTCTATTGAAATAACCCTCCAGAACGATGGAGCATTGCGAGATCGCCATATGAACAATAGGGCGGTCTCGTAGATTATAGGGAGGGTTGCGTCATATTGACAACAGGAGGTAGGCGCGAATGGCCGGAGGTAAGTCTGCGGGTTTAGCATCTTTGAGATCAAAAGAAATGTGGATGGGATATTTATTCATACTGCCTATTGTGGCAGGATATATAATCTTTCTGTTTGGCCCGATCGTGTACGCTTTCGTGATGAGCTTTACGAATTGGTCGTTATTTGGAGATACAGCGTACATTGGTTTAGATAACTATATTTACGCGATGCGCGATGATCCCGTCTTCTGGGATACGGTCGTGAATACCGTATATTTCTCTGCGGGCTTGGTCCCGCTGAACATTGTTTTATCGCTTTTGCTGGCCATGCTATTGAAACGGAAAATATGGGGCATCGGCTTGTTTCGGACCGCGATCTTTACGCCGGTAGTCGTTTCCCTCGTGGTTTGGGGGATCGTATGGAAGTTTATTTTCTCTACGGACGGCGGATTAGTCAATCTGCTGATCCGAACGTTTGGCGGAACGGAGATTGCCTGGCTTTTCTCAGAAACTTGGACGATGCCTACCGTTATAGTGGTCAGTGCGCTCAAAGGCGTGGGCATGAACATGGTCATCTTCCTGGCTGCTCTGCACGATGTGCCGAAGGATTATTACGAGGCTTCCAAAATTGATGGTGCTTCGCGCTGGGAAACCTTTAAATCCATTACATTGCCAATGATTACGCCAGCCGTATTCATGATAACGATAATAACCGTTATCGGTTCTCTTAAAGTGTTCGGACAAATCTATGTGATGACAGGCGGAGGGCCGGGAACTAGCACGTACGTGATGGTCTTCTACATTTTCAAACAAGCGTTCCGCTCCTACGAATTCGGTTATGCATCGGCACTGGCATTTATTTTGTTCAGCATTATCCTGGTTCTGACTTTGATACAGTGGAAACTGAGAAAGAGATGGGTACATTATGAACAATAAAAAGATAACATCCAACCTTGCATCCTATCTGGTTCTAACAATCGTTTCCTTCATCGTGTTGTTCCCTTTTTTTTGGATGGTCAGCACATCCTTGAAGACGGATTCCGAGGTGTTTCTATTTCCGCCCCAGTGGATACCCGAAGCTTGGGAATGGTTCAATTATATTCGCGTGTTTACGGAAATGCCGTTTCATCTCTACTTTTTTAATAGTATATATATCGCTGTGCTCGTCACGGCAGGCACTTGTTTCTTGTCCGCATTGGCAGGCTATGCGTTTGCCAGATTGCACTTTCCATTCAAAAACGCGATCTTTCTGTTCCTGCTCAGCGGGATGATGATTCCTACAGAAGTTACGGCCATTCCTTTATTCAGCTGGATATCAAAACTCGGATTCATCGATACGCATATTCCTCTGATTCTTCCGCCAATGCTTGGAGCGGGAGGGATGTTTGGTGTATTTCTCGTACGTCAGTTTCTAATTACCGTTCCTATTGAACTGGATGAAGCAGCCAAAGTAGACGGGTGTTCGCCGTGGCGCACGTTCAGGTCGATTATGCTCCCGATTGCCACGCCCGCATTGGCAACCGTAAGCATCTTTACATTCATGAATAGCTGGAACGAGTTTTTTGAACCGCTAATTTATTTAAATACGAAGGAATTGTTCACGCTGCCGATCGGCTTATCGCTGCTTACTACGGATACCGGCGTGGACTGGCCGCTGCTGCTTGCCGCTTCGACCATAGCAACTGTCCCGATTCTGGTTGTTTTCTTCCTGGCTCAAAATAAGTTTATTGAAGGCATTGCCAATACGGGCTTGAAATAATATTCACATACAAACGTCAGCCCAACAATGGACTGACGTTTGTTTTTTGCAGCTACTTCGAAACGAAAAAAAAGTCATATGTTAAAAGAGTGATTCTTTACGTCGATAACATGGTATTATAAATAAACTGGTGAACTAGAAGAGTAATGATAAGGCTCCTTTTGGAGCTTTTTTTAATAGGTACTGTCAAATATTATTCCAAACAGAACTCTTTCCCTAATATAATAGATGGAGCTTGATTTGATCAAACTCTTCGTCGGTCAGCTTGCCTTCTTTGAATAAAACATCGTCACGAACATCAATTTTGCTGATATCATGTAGGAGTGCCATTTTGTGCAGAAGATCAATTTGCCATTATAGGAAATATAGGCACGACTATTAGCAACAAGAGAGGAATTAATAAGGTGAAGGAATCACTCTGGACCAAACCGTTTGTTTTGTTGATTTTATCTAATTTATTTTTGTTCTTATCACTGGAGATGCTGCTGCCTACACTTCCGATGTTTGCGGCAAATAAAGGCGGGTCGGATGCTGAGATCGGACTCATTATTGGTTTATTTACTTTTTCAGCCGTTATTTTAAGACCTTTTGTTGGTATGGCTTCTGATAAATTTGGCAAAAAGCTGCTGCTTCTCGTCGGTGTAGCCATTTGTTTAATCGGTACGGCCAGCTATTACGCCGCAGTGACGATTACGATGATGCTTATGCTTCGTATCGTGCATGGTGTAGGCTTCGGTATTTCAACGACCTTGTACGGAACGGTTGCTTCGGACATTATACCTGCCTCCCGAAGAGGAGAGGGCATGGGGTTTTTCGGTACAGGGAATGCTGTAGCCATTTCGCTCGGGCCCTTCCTTGGCATATGGTTGATGGAGGAGTTTGGTTTCTCCGTATTGTTCATTGTTGGCGCATGTATACTGCTAATTGCGATGGTTTGTACGGCCTTCGTCAAAGGTGACACCAAAGAGGAGAGGGCAAAGGCGCAAATAGCGTCCGCCACGGAAACCTCATTCATGCTGCGGTTTATTGAGCCGAAAGCACTTATGCCTTCTTTATTAGGACTGCTTGTAGGTTTGTCTCTGGGCGGTGTTATCAGCTTTATCACATTGTTCGGCAAAGAAACAGGCGTACAAAATATAGGTTTTTTCTTCCTTGTCCTTGCTATAAGCGAATTTTTGATACGTTTTATCAGCGGACGGATTTTCGATTCGAAGGGGAGATTCTGGGTACTGTTTCCTGCGGCAATATCTTGTATCGTGGGCTGCATAATCCTTTATGTGACGAAATCTACTGGAACATTGCTGCTTGCAGCGGTGTTTTATGGAGCGGGCTTCGGGGCTATTTTCCCAGGCTTGCAGGCTTGGGTAATTGACAGGGTGGAGCCGCAGCGAAGAGGGGTAGCGACTGCAACTTTTTATAATGCATTCGATATCGGAATCGGAAGCGGAGCCATGCTGCTTGGTCTAGTCGCGACATGGTCGAATTATGCGACGATGTATCTCGTATCCAGTCTGTTCTTCGTCATTTACTTAGTTGTATATTTCGTGTATGAGAAGCAGCTTAAGCAAGCGGGTTTGGCGGAAATAGCAAAGCGATCGTAGCCGAGAAAAACAGCAGCGACGATCGCGTGGTTAGTGTGATACGTATCGATCTTTTCCTTCGCGCTTCGCCTGGTACAGCGCTTTGTCTGCATAGGTAAACAGCTCGTCTTGCTTAGCGGAGCAGCCAGGCTTCCATGTCGCTGAGCCCAAGCTTATCGTAACCTGCTGGCAGCCGGATAATTCTGCATGCGGTATTTTTAATTGTCTGACCGCTTCCAGAAGTCTAGATGCAATATTGTCGGCGCGTTCTTCACTCGTTTGAGGTAAAATAAATCCAAATTCCTCGCCCCCATAGCGGGCGACAATATCAAGCGGACGCTTCAGGGCGCTCCGCAATGCGGCGGCGATTTGTCTGAGACATTCGTCGCCTTTTTGATGCCCGAACGTATCATTGAATAATTTGAAGTTGTCGATATCGCCCAGCATGAGCGTGATCGGCATATGGTGATGCTGCGCTTCCAGCCATTCCTTGTTCCAAGACTCATCAAACACTCGCCGATTTGCAATATTGGTCAACTCATCCACATGCGAGAGCTTATGTAATAATTGATATTTTTCAATCATTTTCAACTCATTTTCTTTGCGAGGGGTAACGTCTCTGGAGACAGAAACGATCGTCTGCGTGCGATCACCATCATGATAAATGACGCGGGAGGTCGTTTCGAGCCAGCGATAAATGCCTTCCTTGCGGCGCATGCGATAAGTAATGGTATTGGCTTCAACGTTGCTGTAAATGAGCTCCTGATTTTCGAGCATTCTCCCTCTGTCATCAGGATGATACAAAACAAACGGTGACGATCCAATCAGCTCGTCATCACGAAAGCCTAGCAGCATATAGCAAGCAGGGGATACATAAGTAAATAACCCATCTCGATCATGCTTGGAGATCATGTCGCTTGAATTTTCAGCAAGCAGCCGGAAGCTCTTCTCGCTCTCCAGCAGCTTGTCAGCGATTCGCTTCCGCTCTGTAATTTGGCGAAAATGAACGGAGAGTCCAAATTCGGACGGGTATAAATTCGACTCAAACCAATTATTAAGCCGTGGAATAAATTGCTCATACATGCGGTGCTGATTGGTTTCCATAGACAACCTATATTCTAGATGGCTTATGGACTCTGCGAGCCAAGGGAATAGCTCCCATATGCTATAACCAATCAATTGTTCCTTGTTTCGCTTAAATAGTTCCTGAGTCGCATTGTTCGTATAGATAAACCTAAATTCATGATCCAGTGAGAAAAATGCATCTGAGATACTCTCCAAAATAGTGGAGATACGCATCGTAAGCTGCCTTACTTCCGACACGGCTTGCGTCTTCTCTGTAATGTCCATCATTTGCGATATAAAATGACGGGGGGCGCCATGCCTATCATATACAAGGGATACGGAAAGAAGCACGGTTACAATGCCGCCGGTCTTTTTGAAGTATCTCTTCTCCATTTGAAAGGTGTCGATTTCGCCCTCGAGCAGCTGTTTCACGTAGCGGTAATCCTCTTCCAAGTCATCCGGATGGGTAATTTGGCCAAACGTAAGATTGATAAGCTCTTTCTCCTCATAACCCAGCATCGTTTGAGCGGAAGGGTTGGCTACGATAAAACGACCATCTAAATCTACTAATGCCATGCCTATTGAGGCATAATGAAAAGCGCTGCCGAATAAATCAGCTTCGCGCTTTGATTTCGAAAACAAGGTCAAGCTGCGCACCTCTCTGCGGTTCAGACTGGATAAGTTTGTTAGTACATAGTAAAGAATAGAACACAACCATCCGTTTGTCCACATGACTTCTGTAGGAAAGATCATCTGCAAAAAAGTAAGCATGTGGTATTTTCGGCGCTATATTATTGTTGTTTTGAACAAAGCTTCGTATAATGAAACGTATCATGCGTATCTCGCCCATTCGTTTGGATAGGATAGGGATGAGGCGTACCGGCAGAGCAATGTTTGGAGCAATCAAAATGATAGAGGAGGAGCAGCAAAATGAGCAACGATATGAATTTATCGCCTGCGGAAATAGCGGCGATGATCGATCATACAATACTTAAAGCTGATGCAACAAAGGATGAGGTACTTCAAATTTGCCGCGAGGCTAAGCAGTATCAATTTGCAACGGTTTGCGTAAATGCAGGCTGGGTAGCAACAGCTGCTGAAGAACTAAAGGGATCGGGAGTAGGCATAACGACAGTCGTTGGTTTCCCATTAGGAGCGACGATGACGGCATCTAAGGCAGCAGAAGCGAAGTTTGCTATTGAAGCTGGAGCAACGGAAGTGGATATGGTTTTAAACATCGGCTTGATGAAATCAGGCGATCTTGAAGGCGTGAAGCGTGATGTTGAGGGTGTAGCTGCGGCGGTTAAAGGACAAGCCCTGCTTAAAGTTATTCTTGAAACGGGACTTCTAACGGATGAAGAAAAGGTTGTCGCATGTGAAATTTGCAAACAGGCTGGCGCAGATTTCGTGAAGACATCGACGGGTTTTGGCAAGGGAGGCGCTACGGTAGAGGATATCGCGCTGATGCGCCGTACGGTAGGTCCTGACCTCGGTGTGAAAGCATCCGGCGGCGTACGCGACCGGGAAACTGCTTTGCAAATGTTCGCAGCGGGCGCTACACGTATTGGAGCAAGCTCTGGTATCGCTATCGTTACAGGCGGTCAAGGCGAAGGCTATTAGTTCGTTGCTCTTAAAATGAAAAGAGGGAAGCCTTGCACCATGGAACCGAACCCATGGCTTGCAAGGCTTCCCTCTCTTTTTTTGCTTAATGGCTGAATCGTTCGTCCAAAGAGACAGGACTTAACGTTCGCAGCTAATCGTCATGTTGGCATGCAGCTCTTCGCCAGCGTTCAGCATGACAAGCTCCTCTTGACGGTTAAGCTCACCATTTTCAGCCATCCATGGCTCTACACATACGAAAGGCCGATCCTTAACGGACCAAAGTACCATATATTTGAAAATGTCATCGTAAGTTAGACGAACGCGAGCGCCTTGCAAAGCGACGAAGGAGATTTCGCTCTTCTTCGCATCGAGCAGGCATACGGATTCCACAAGTCCTTCCAAGTCGATAACACCATCAAATGGTTTCTCTACATTATCGTTATAATCGACATAGCGGGTAGCATCGCTTTCATATGCGATCTTTTTATCCGAATCAATGGCGAAATAAGGATGGAAGCCAGCATAAAAAGGCATCGCAGCTGCTTCGCTTAGATTGCGGTACAGCTGACGCGTATGTAATTGACCATCCTGCAGTACATAGGTAAACAACAATTCGAATGCAAAAGGGTAGGAGCGCAGCGTTTCTTCATTGCTTTGCAGGCGGATTGTAATCGAAGCCTCACCATCCGTTTTTGTACTGACAACATCCCATACAGCAGTACGGGCAACGCCGTGATTAGCCATCGTGTACGATTGACCGTTCCACTCATAAGTTTGGTTAGCAAGCTGCCCGCTAATTGGGAACAGGATCGGATTGCCTCCGCGGATATTGGCTGTGGGGTTCTCAAACGTCGCTTTGTCCAAATAAAAGAGCTCTAGTCCATGCAGCTGGCAGCCGATAACGATACCGCCGCGCTCTGGACATACAATGATGCGGGATTGCGTGCTTTCTTCCGTTAACTCATACAAGGTATACGTATCCTTATAGCTGCGTACTTCGTAGTTGCTCACTTGTTTCCCTCCAATAATAGGTACATGGCATATTTCACCATCATATCATATTCGCAATACACGCTACCTCACTATTTATGTCCTAAATCACGCCTACAGAGTCATTTCGCCCTCCCCGTCATCCGTACGACTATCCCTAACCGATCGATTGCCTGTTTTAAAATGGTCGAATCTAGTAAAACAATCATCTACGCCAATTGATAGTCATAGAATAATATATATTAACTTCAGAAGAATGACATAAAATTGAAGAGGCTCATCTGTCTTTCTGAAGCCAAAGCCTCCCTGAAGCCCATCCCTCCGGGTGAAAGGGGGGCTTTTTATTGTGAAAAAAGGACTGTGCCCACAGGTTATAAATAACCTATGAAGCACAGTCCCTTTAAAGAAAGCATTAGCTATTATTCAGCTTTTGGAGCGTCAGTAGCTGCTGGAGTCAGTGTGTTCGTGATTTTTGCTTTTGCACGAATTTCTGTCATCCAAGCTTCGGATAGCTCATTTGCTTCTGTAGCAACAAGCTGGTTCTTAATTTCTTCTTTTTTCTCTTCGAACGTTGGAACAACAGCAGCTTTCTCAGCTGTTTTCTTAATAATGTGGAAGCCGTTTTCGGTTTGAACAACACCGCTGATTTCATTGATTTTTAGAGCAAAAGCAGCAGCTTCGAACTCAGGAACCATTTTTCCTTTTCCGAATAGGCCAAGATCTCCGCCATTATCTTTCGAACCTGGGTCGATCGATTTCGCTTTTGCAATTGCAGCGAAGTCGCCGCCTTGCTTAAGCTCAGCTAGAATAGCGTCAGCTTCTTCTTTTGTAGCTACCAAAATGTGTGAAGCTTGAATTTGCTCAGGCGTGCCAAGTGCAGCTTTGTTCGTATCATAGAACTGTTGAATTTCTTCCGCAGTTACGTCTGTTTTTGGCTCCAAAACTTTACGAATCGTTAGATTGATTTTTGTATCGCTTTTCAAGTTTTCAAGCGTCATGTTGTACTGAGCAAGTGCATTACTGAACTGCTCGTCCGTACCGAAGCTCTTCTTGATCAGCGCAATTTCAGCATCCACGTCAGCGTCTGTAACTTTGACGTTATTTGCTTCTGCTTCTTGGAAGATCAGCTCTTGTGTAATGATGTTCTCAAGTGTAGCCGGACCGCCTGCTTTAACTAGCTCATCGTAAAGTCTGTCTTTCCCTATGTTGACACCGTTGACAGTTGCCACGGTTTCATTGCTTGATCCAAATGGCGGTTTAATTAATACGACGATCAGCAAAATAGCTAGTACTGCTGAGACGATCAACCATGCTTTACCGCTTCCGCCTTTGGGAGCCTGATGAACGCTCTCCGAATTTAGGGCAGCAGCACGAACCTCGTCGTTTGATGCTTCAGGAAGCTCTTCGTTTAATTCTTGTTGAAGCTCCTCTTCGATAGCTGTATCTTGATCCGAAAGCTTGTCCTGCTCTTCTGTCTGTTCGAGCTCGTAACGTTCTTCCTTCGCAGTCAATTCGTTTTCTGCGTCTTTGTTTGGCTGCGATTCCTTGTTATTCATTCCATAAACTCCCTTCAATTTACCTGTCTTCAACTACTATAACAAAACAAGATTGAAAAAACCTTAATCTAAAATAAAAATATATGTTGTCGGCTCGAATTATCCGTATTTCCGCGAAATTTCACTATTTATAGGTTGACTCCGTGATGATATGATAGTAAAAGACGAATATCCAACATTATCCTACAAGTTTCATGTTGGTTTTTAATGAAGCTTTACATTTTGCGCCTCCCACAGGCGGTATGTTTACCAGCAAATACATATAAAGAACGACATCTAGGAGGAATAAGCTTGCGCAAAAATATGTGGGTATACACACGTTTAGTTTTATTAATGCTTTTGCCGTTGGCAGGCTATTTCGCGTTGCGAGGTTCGGAGCTTGATAAGAGCATTAACGCACCTCAAGAGCATTTTTATATCGTCAGTCTCGTAGCATTGATCTCACTGATCCTTGCTATTGCTGTAGGATTCGTCGCGATTACCCTTCGCAATATTAAGATTAGTTTTCTATCGTTATCTTATGTATCATTATCTGCATTGTTTGTTCTGCATGGCTTATCTACCCCTGGTTTTTTAACGCATCACTCAAGTACTGCAGGCAGCACTGCTCAGCTTAGCGTTATACTGGCCGTTGTATGGTTGTGGTTGTCCTCTATATCTGTAGATCGTCCTCTCATCAAATGGTTTGCGCAGTTGCAGCGAATGCTTTTGCCCTTATGGATATCCTTGCTTCTTGCCCTTTGCACCATCCTTTGGTTTTACCCGAATCTTATTCTATTTCTACATTTTAAGGAATTGCCGATGAAATGGGCCGCAAGCCTATTTACGATCGCTTTGAATGGCTGGACAATATATCGGTATTTGCAAGCGTACATATCCTCTCGTTTTCCATTGCAGCTCGCCATCGTGTACAGCTCAGGCTGGATGATTATTGCACAGCTGATTATCGTGAGTGGCGAAGCTTGGAATATAAGCTGGTGGCTTTACCATTTCCTATTGCTTGCTTCGGTTATTGTTATGGTTTGGGGTATTGTAAATCAATATGTCAGCTCCAAATCCATTACAGCGTCTATTAAGCTGATGTTCCGCGCCAATCCGCGCGATTGGATTAACACCTATATGTCTACAAGCGTTCGAGAGCTGGTGATGACAACGGAAGCACGTGATTCTTACACAGCAGGCCATAACTATCGGGTAGCCCTCTATGCTTTGAAGCTGGGAGAGGAGCTCTCACTCAGCTCAGCTGAATTAAGAGCGATTGCGCAAGGCGGATTAGTTCATGATGTCGGCAAATTGCGAATACCGGATACGATTTTGAACAAGCCAGGCAAGCTTACACCAGAGGAACGTGAAATTATTGAGGTGCATCCTATATCGGGCTACGATTTGTGCAAAAGATTAGGTTTTATGCCGGAGGAGCTTTCTGTTATAAGGTCTCATCATGAGAAGTGGGACGGCAGCGGCTATCCTGATCAGCTTGCAGGTGAACAGATACCGCTGCTTGCACGGGTCACTGCCGTAGCGGATGTTTATGATGCTTTGACCTCGTCACGTTCTTACCGAAAGGCGATGTCGCATGAGGCAGCTATGGAAATTATCCTAAAGGAGAGCGGGAGACATTTCGACCCCGTGTGCGTTCAGGCATGGGAGYGCCTTGTACGGGAGCAAACGAGCTTTTTCGAGGAAACCGTCCGCAACAGTCCGCATTTGAAGCTGGAGAAAAGGCTGATCAAATAGTTGCATTTCCATTTGGCAAGCTGCAGTTGTACAATATACGGGAAGCAGTTTGTTGATGCTTAATAAGCACAATAAGCGATTCCAATAACGGTTTGGGGGAATATTGAACATGACTTATTTAGCGGCTAATAATCGGTATGAGAGCATGAAGTATAACCGTGTCGGACGAAGCGGCTTAAAGCTGCCGGCAATTTCCTTAGGATTGTGGCATAATTTCGGCGGCATTGACCGTCATGAGAATGGGCGTGCCATGGTACGCCGTGCATTTGATTTAGGCATTACGCACTTCGATCTTGCGAATAACTATGGACCGCCTGCTGGATCAGCAGAAGAAATGTTTGGCCAAATACTTAATCAAGATTTTGCAGCATATCGTGATGAGCTTATTATATCAACCAAAGCTGGCTACTATATGTGGGAAGGCCCTTATGGCGAATGGGGCTCACGCAAATATTTGGTTTCCAGCTTGGATCAAAGCCTAAAGCGGATGAACCTTGATTATGTCGATATTTTTTATCACCATCGTCCAGATCCGGATACACCGCTTGAAGAAATAATGGGGGCTCTTGATCATATTGTGCGCCAAGGAAAAGCGCTGTATGTCGGCGTTTCGAATTACAATCCAGAGCAAACAGCTAAAGCGGCCGCTATTCTGAAGGATCTAGGTACGCCTTTCCTTATTCATCAGCCATCCTATTCGATGTTCAATCGCTGGATCGAGAACGGCTTGCAGGATGTTTTGGACGAAGAAGGCATTGGCTCGATCGTATTTTCTCCGCTTGCTGGAGGCTTGTTGACGAATCGTTATTTGAACGGTGTTCCTGCCGATTCACGCGCTGGAGGACCAAGTGTATTTCTGAAGGCGGATCATATTACAGACAGCACATTGAATAAGATTAAGCTGTTGAATGAGATTGCACAGCATCGTGGACAATCGCTTGCCCAAATGTCTCTTGCTTGGGTACTCCGAGGCGGAAGAGTAACTTCGGCTTTGATCGGAGCAAGTCGTGTTGAACAAATTGATGATAATGTTGCAGCACTACGCCGTCTTGATTTCAGCGACGAGGAGCTTAGCCGTATTGAATCGGTGCTTGCAGCCGAATAGCTTACTATAAATGATAATGAGACGCTAGAGCAGCTAACCGCAGTGTTGCGGCATGCAGACTCTAGCGTTTTTTTATTATCCAAATAATAGTTGAAAGAGATATAATAGTGTCAAAGTCAGGCAGATTTGGCTCATGCGTAGCGAAAGGTGGAAGTGGTTTGAAAAAAATGTCGTTGCGTACAAAAGGTTTGATCTTGATTGTTCTCATTTCTTTTTTTCCGCTGTTGATTGCCGGAATAGGCAACTATTCTGCGGTCAAGGATGCAATGCTCAAATCCGAAATCGAGAAAACAAGCAGTATGCAAAACAAACGTGCAAACGAATTGGCGTCATGGATGGCTATCCGCAAGGCGGAGGTTATTGTGATGAGCCGAACAGAGGTTGTCCGTTTTGGCACAGATGAGGAGCGTCTTCATTATTTTGGACGTGAGCTCGTTCGCGGGGGCTTTATCTATCACTCGATTGGGTATATAGATGAATCAGGCATAGGCCTGCGTACCGATGGTATTAGACGAGACATGAGTATGGAGTCATTTTTTCAGGAGTCGATTACAGGCAAAGTGGTCATTACGGACCCTTTTAAGCCTTCTTTTTCTGATGCTACACAATCATTTATTGTTGTACCTGTATATGGGGCTACGAATGAACTCAAAGGAGTTGTGTACGCCTCTATTGTCATGGCTACACTTCGGCCATTCATTGAATTTACAGGAGATCAAACGATTATACGCTTGTTCAATGATGAAGGCGGCATCATCTATAGCTCTGATGACCAAGAGATCATTAGCAAGGGCTTATTTCATGAGAAGTCTTCCTTGTCTCCGATTGCCGAGAAAATGCTTGGCTCCTATGAGGGTGTTTCAGAAATTAACATAGCGGGAAGAGCGTACGCGGTATTTCATACGAAGGTGAGTGAAACGCCATGGCGTTTTGCATTGCAAGAGCCAATGTCCAAGCTGGAAGAAGAGGTAAAGCCGATCTTTTGGCGTATTTTCACGACGATTGCTGTCTCGGAAGTAATCATTGTTATCTTCTTCTTTCTCTACTTCGAACGTATTGTGAAGCGGTTAGAACGTATTTTGGGCGTTACGGAGCAGGCTGCAGCGGGGAGCTTCGAGGCTGAGCATCTTGAAGTTGAGCCGTATGATGAGATTGGTCAGCTTGGTCATTCTGTGAACGGCATGATGGAGCATTTGCAAGAAATGTTCGATCGCCTTGAGGCAATTATTAATCAGAATCAATATGCATTTATCGTGCTCGACGATCAGTATAAGGTCACCTATCTGAATAAAACAGCTGAAGAGATGCTGGGCTACAAGACTTCGGAGCTAGCTGGGAGCGCTACACCGCTGTTGTTCATGGATCTAGATGAGGTTCGCTTGGAAGCTGAGAAGCTTACCGAACAGCTTGGCAGAACGGTTCAGCCTGGTCTTGAAGTATTCAAGGAGCTCCGCAGCACGAGCTTCTCCTATGAGAGGGAATGGACCTTTATTCATAAAAACGGAACAAGAATTCCAACGCTGCACAGCTCGAATGGTTTGCGTGACCGCAATGGACGGTTCTCTGGTGTTGTAGGTATGGTGCTCGATATTTCCGACCGCAAGCATGTAGAGAAAGCACGCAATCGTTTGCTCGACATCGTTGAATCAGCCAAGGATTTAATAGCTTCAGTCAGCTCAAGAGGCAAGCTCGTCTATATGAATGGGGCAGGCAGAGAAATGCTGGGCTTGCAAAGCAATGCGGATCAGGTGCATATGGTAGAGGAATATTCTCATCCAGAAATGTATTCGGAGCTTGTGAGAGGAGCAGCGCTCGCCAAAGAGTTTGGTTACTGGGAAAGCGACGCGCAGTTGATGAAGCGAAATGGCGAGCCGCTGTACGTTTCCATGGTCATCGTGCCGCATAAGGATGAAGATACGGGTGAGCTGTTTTTTTCTTGTATAGCCAGAGATATTTCGGAGCAGAAGATGGTGCAGGAGAAGCTTGTTCGCGCCACACTCGAAGCGGAGGAAGCCAATCAGGCGAAAAGCCGATTCCTAGCACTCATGAGCCATGAGATACGCACACCGCTTAATGGGATAATCGGCTTGACGCAATTAATGCGCAAGACAGGGCTGTCTTCGTCACAGAAGGATTATATGGACAAGATGAATACCTCCTCGGAGACGCTGCTGCGAATTATTAATGATATTTTGGATTTCTCCAAAATTGAAGCAGGCAAGGTCGACATCGAACGTCAGCCGTTCCAGCCTGAGGAGCTGATGCACCGGATCACTGATCAATTAAGCGTATTTATGGGCGGTAAAGAGCAGTTTGAATTCATTATTGATACGCCAGAGGAATTGCCGCAAACGATTATTGGCGATGCGCTGCGTCTTGAGCAGGTGCTGCTCAATTTGTGCATGAATGCGATCAAATTCACGAATAGAGGAAAAGTAAGGCTGAAGCTGGAGATAGTGGAGCAGACGGATAAAGGGGTAGACGTGAAGTTTATCATCTCGGATACGGGGATTGGGATGAGCGAGGCGCAGGTCCAGAAGCTCTTTAAACCGTTTACGCAAGCGGATGGATCAACAACACGGAAGTTTGGTGGAACGGGACTTGGACTTGTCATATCCAAATCATTTGTTGAATTAATGGGAGGCAAGCTGAAGGTTACCAGCAAAGCGCTTGTTGGAAGCGAGTTTTACTTTACGCTGCCATTCACTATTATTCATAAGTATACCGAACCGCGTTTGCAGGTTCATCAGGATTTATTGGAGCAGCCCGTGTGGATCGTAGAGGATGATGACGAGATGCGGGAGCACTGGAGCGATATTGTCGAATCGTTTGGCTTGACGCCTATTCCATTTCACTCTTGGAAAATGGCTAGAGATCGCCTGCGCCGCATTGGAGCTGGCGCTCTGCCGAAGCTTATCGTGCTTGATATGGAGATGCCGGATATGTACGGTGCAGAAACCTGGCTTGAATTCCATCGTGATGCGGAACTAGCTGGTGTTAAAACCATTGCTATGACGACCTCTTATGGACGCGACGAAATGATGCAGCTTCCTGCTGAGCAAAGACCGGTAACATTGTTAATTAAGCCTATCATGAGAACGGCTATGCTTCGTGCAATTGAAAGTGTTCTGGATCATAATGGCACGAATGGGAAGGAACAAGAAATCGAGTCGCTCGAAGCAACGATTCAACAAAATATGACAAATACGCGGATTTTGTTAGCAGAGGACAATAAAATTAATCAGCTGGTTGCAATCGAAATTTTGAAGGAGCGGGGCTACGAGGTCGGCTTAGCTGAGAATGGCGAAGAAGTGCTGATGAAGCTGGGTGAAGAGCGCTGGGATCTTATATTAATGGATATTCATATGCCGATAATGGATGGATCGGAAGCGGTTCGCATCATTCGCACACAAGCTAAATATGATCATATTCCGATTATTGCCGTGACGGCAAACGTGCTTCGCAATGATCACGAGCGTTATTTGAAGCTGGGGATGAACGATGTGGTAACGAAGCCTATTTCCTCCGAGCGAATTCATAATGTCATTTCCTATTGGTTGAAGGAAATCAGCGGTTCGACTATTCAGCCGGTCGTCAAATCTGGGCTAAATGATCGTACACGTACATTAGAACCAGCAAATATAGATAGTTTGCCGTCTATTGACGGCATGGACGTTGAAAGCGCACTGGCAAGAGTGAATGGAAAACTGCCGATCTTGCTGCATATGATGGAGCAATTTATGCTTGATTACGATTCATTTGCAGACCAGCTGCGAATGATGATTAAGCAATCGGAGCTAACAATTGTCAAACGAATGGCTCACACACTTAAGGGGGCTGCCGGTTATTTATCCGCCTACGAATTGTTAGAGGCGGCTTGTGAGGTTGAGCGAATCGTGAAGCTGCCGGAGCTAGAATCAGACAATTTGCAAAAAGCTATGATTCAGTTAGAGGTGACGTTAAAGCGGCTTTTGGATGGGCTTCGGAAAGCGAAAGATGTATTCGACAATAAAACCTAACAAATTTCTAACAACTTGTTGTTCCTTTAATAACGTTAAGGTATAGTAGAGATACAAAAAATATTCGACAGAAATCTTCAATCCTCAAAAAGGGTGACGACAATGTATAAGGTTTTAGTTATTGAAGATGACGTCATGATGAGTGATATGCTGTCTATGTATTTATCCGAGGAAGGCTATTCTGTCATGCAAGCTTATAGAGCGGATGATGGATTAAGACTCGCATCAGAGTTTAATCCGGACTTGGTGCTGCTTGATTTAATCTTGCCCGATCTGGACGGAATGGAAGTGTGTGCGCTAATTAGAAAGCGCTCTAACGTACCGATTATGATTCTATCCATGAAGAGTGAAGTGTCAGAAAGAGTTCAGGCTTTAAAAGCTGGAGCGGATGATTACATGTGCAAACCATTCAGCATGCACGAAATGACAGCTAGGGTAGAGGCGTTAATTCGTCGATCGAATACGATGCAGACAGAGACAATGCAGCAGGTTTCAGCAGCAGTGGAAGCGACCGAAGAGGGGGAGCTCATTCAGCTTGATTTTGAGAGACGCCTATTGCTGGTTCGCGGGAAGTTAGTTGAAACAACCTTCTCGGAATATGAGCTGATGAAATTATTTCTTGCACATCCGGGCAAGGTGTTTAGCAGGGAAGAACTTATAAATACGATCCGCGGCTTTGATTCCTTCGTAACAGACCGTGCCATAGACGTACATATCGTCAACCTTCGCAAGAAGATTGAACAGAACCCGAAGGAACCGCGGCTCATTCGAACGGTTTGGGGATTCGGCTATAAGTATACCGCTCAGCATACGAGCAAGAATCAAACCTGAATAAGCTATTATGTAAGAAGAATCACTCTATAACATGGAGTGATTCTTTTTTTTTGCCCATTTGCCCAGCAATACTATGAATATTCGCCGCCATTCTCCTAATTGTAAGGTTGTTAGAACAGGTATTAAATTATCTAACAATGTTCTAAATATTGCTCATTAATTTTTCTAATAGTTGTATGACAAAATGAGTGTATATAACTGAAATGGAAAAGGATGGTGGTCGAACAACATGGATGCGTTGACCGGTTTGCCTTGTCGCAAGGAGGCTTATGCACAGCTGGAATTGGCCGTAAATGTCGTACGTGCAGCAGGCAAGCGGATGGTGGTGGCGTTGGTGGATTTGGATAAATTTTATCGCTTAAATGAAACCAAAGGAACAGAGTTTGGCAACCATGTACTCCTCATGATGGGGCAGCGTCTGGCTGAAGCTAGAAAGGCTGCTACAACGGTGAGTAGAGTTGGTGGAAACAGATTTATGGTAGCTATGCCTGTAGAACATGATGAATGTCAAAGCATACAAGCTGTGGAGGCTATCAAAAATGCGATTGAGCGTCCCATCGATATTAACGGAGCGGAGCTGTATTTGACCTCGAGTATTGGGGCAACGTTATACCCGAAGGATGGACGAACAAGCGAACAGCTTATATGCCGAGCGGAGTCTGCCCTATACCAATCAAAAGAGCAGGGCGGCAATCGAGCAAGATTTTATAATTTGGAAGATACGAATAAGCTTAATCGACGCATCGCTATCGAAGCGGCGTTAAGACCAGCATTATATTTACAGCAATTTCACCTCAGCTATCAGCCTATCTATCGCATGGAGGACGGCAAGCTTAGAGGATTTGAAGCGCTGCTGCGCTGGCAGCATCCTGAGCTTGGCGATATTTCACCTACAGAATTTATACCTATAGCTGAGCATAGCGGTCTCATTGTACCTATTGGAGAATGGGTGCTTAGAGAATCGTGCAAAACGCTCGCGAACATGAGCAAATATGGTTTGAATAGTCTTAACATGTCAATTAATATATCTTCTCTTCAGCTGCAAGATCTGACCTTTTCACAAACGGTGCTGCATGTGTTAAAGGAATATGAGCTTGCGCCCTCCTCATTTGAGCTTGAAATAACGGAAAGCTGTATGCTTCATACTTCAACTACAGCCATATCTACACTTAGCTGGCTTCGAGTAGCTGGCGTTCGAATCATACTAGACGATTTTGGAACAGGATTCTCTTCCCTCACCAACTTGAATCAATTGCCGATTCATTGCCTTAAGATCGATAAGTCATTCATTAGAAACATTGATCTGCAAAGCGCGGATCGCATTATCGTTGAAGGCATCATTAATCTCGTTCATAAGCTTGGTCTTGAAGTGATTGCCAAGGGTGTAGAGTACAAGGAACAATACGAATTATTAGGCGAATGGGGTTGCAATTATGTACAGGGATTCCTTCTGGGCAAACCACAGGAACCTGACGTGCTTGATATATCCATGATACGACGTTCGGAATACACAGCAAAGAAGATGACTAAAGGAGAACTGTAAAGTGAGTCTATTGAGCAAGCTAAAAAATCTTCGATCGATCAAACCTACGATTCGTATAAAGCTAATGGCGTTATGCTTGTCGCTTCTTTTAATTCCTAGCATTCTAGTTAGTACTTTAAGTTACAATACTGCTGTTAGCGAACTGGACAACGGCGGCGAGAAGCTGCTTCAAAATAGCGTTAAAAGCACCATTGGTTTAATTGCATTGCTCGACACACAGGTGAAAGCAGGAGCGATTGACCGCGCCAAAGCAGAAGAGTTCGTCAAAGTCACTATGCTTGGGCCAAAGAATGAGGCAGGCAAACGGCCTATCAATAAAAGCATTGATCTCGGCGAAAACGGTTATGTTTTTGCATTAGACAAAGACTCACTCACGATTGCCCATCCCACGATGGAGGGCAGCAGTCTTGCTGGACTTAAGTACGGCAATGGAGAACCAGTGCTCGATTCTGAATGGGGCCTCCCTGTTTCGGATGCCTTCATGAAGAAAGCGGAGTCGGGTGGCGGTTTTGTTTATTATACTTGGGCGCTTCCGGGTACAGAGAATGAACTGGCGTCGAAAATTACTTACCTAGAGAAGGACCCTCACTGGGGCTGGATTATTGCCTCGGGTACATATATGCAGGATTTTAATAAGGGTGCTGAACAGATTGTGACGGTTACAATCGTTACCTTATTAATTACGATAGCGGTCGGTATGGCAGCAACAATACTCTTTACGATCCGCATGACACGGCCAATCAAGCAGGTTTCTGCGCTTTCAATGGAGGTTGCAAAAGGTAATCTTCAAATAGATCCAATTATTTGCCATTACCGAGATGAGACAGGCGTACTTGCTGTAAGCTTTAATGAAATGGTAAAGCAGCTCAAAACGCTTGTGCACGAGGTGGGGAGCAGCGTGGATCAGGTAGCCGCTTCCTCGGAGGAGCTTATGGCTAGCGGAGAGCAAACCAGCCATGCAAGCGAACATATCGCATATACGATTCAGAAGGTAGCAGATGGGGCAGAGAAGCAATCGGCTAGTGCTGAGCAGAGCTTTCAGGTTATCCATGAAATGTCGGCAAGCGTTCAGCAAATTGCGGTTAGCACGGAGCAAGCATCACATGCAGCCAAAAAAACTTCCCGCCAGGCAACAGAAGGAAACGAGACGCTGCAGCAGGCAGTTGTTCAAATGGAATCAATCCAGCTATCGTTTAATAGTTTGGCTGCAGCCGTACAAGGACTTGGGAATCGATCCACTGAAATCGTTAGAATGGTGCAGGTTATATCTGACATTTCTGCTCAGACGAATCTGCTTGCACTGAACGCTTCTATAGAAGCGGCAAGAGCGGGTGAGCATGGCAAAGGCTTTGCAGTTGTAGCTGGCGAGGTTCGCAAGCTGGCAGAGCAAACGAAGGAATCAAGCGATCATATTACGAAGATTGTTATGGCTGTTGGCACGGAGACGGAACGTGTGGTGCTGGCGATGAATGATGCGGGCACTGTCGTATCCGGCGGCATCCAAGCAGTTGAAGGAGCAGGCCGCATGTTTGGCTCTATACGGGACGAGGTTATGCAGGTCGCTGAGCAAATTGATGAGGTTTCGCAAGCAGCAAATGGGATTGCAGCAGGTACGGAGCAAGTGATGCTGACCATTAAAGAGGTCGTTGATATCGCGGTTGAAGGGGCTTCTGGTACGCAATCTGTAGCTGCGGCGGCGCAGCAGCAGACGGCCTCGATGGAAGAAATTGCAGCGGCATCAGCTATGCTTGCCAATATGGCAGAGCATTTGCAGAAGGAAATTATGAAATTTAAGGTTTAGCTTAAAGGAGAATGAGTAATGCCCTAGCAGCGATATGCTGTTGGGGCATTTTTTATAGGTGAATGGGATTGATAAAAACACAAAAAGACCTGACGGGCACTTTGCCTGCAGGTCTTTCTTTACGAGTTATCTAACATACTTCAAGGTAGAGCTTTGTGCCGTCGTTATATTGGAAAATAGCGACATCACGCACCATTTCAACAGATTTGATTCTTCTCCACTTTTTGCGGAAGTCAAAATCGAGTTCTAGTTCGTACAATTTATGATGAAGCAGATCTATGGATGCGGATTGTTCATTAGGGTAATAGACTGGGACAGAACGACTTTTAAAGGTAACGATTTTCATCATTTCCTATAACACCTCCGATCAATTTCCTCCATTCTAACGTAAATATTTTAGCCCCTTATGAATATGTGGTCAGAATTTTGTTTACTTTATTTACACTTTTCTAACATGTTCGACAATTACTGCACATGCTTTAGAGGTGTAGCAGCTGCAATCTCATGTATGAAAGCCATAGAAAAACTGGCGGAATGATCAACTGAATGATAGCTTGCGAAATATTTCCTTAAAGCTTTCGCTGCTGGTTGCGTAATAAACGATTGCGATGAGCGTCAAATGAAGCGGATAAAAGCTGCGCCAGACGAAGCGCGGCACTTTGATGGTTTCGAGGCTGCGCATGAAATCAGGCACATAGACCATAAGAATAGTAGCAAATATGCTAAAGGGCTGTATGAACCATTCCTTTATAAAGATGCTTACCACTTCCAAGGAGAAGTGAAACACAACAAAGGATTGATTTTGAGCATAACGATAAATGAGTACGAGCAGTGCAGCATATGCGCCATAGCTGAAGGGCATAAACTCGAGAAGTCCAGCGAGTGAAAGGCAAAGCAGAACTTGAAGAAGCGGCTTTCCGTTCCATTTGTCTAGAAGGCGCAGAAGCAGCAGGCAGACGAATAAAGTGCCTACCGTATTGACTTCAAGCCGGTAAAAAGCAAATTGATAAGGCAGCTGCGATAAAAGCGCGATCCATGCAACCCGTTTCAGATAACGATCCAAATTGCTCGTTCGGTAATAACCGAGGACAATCGCGAGCGCATAGAAGGGGAGTGCCAGCCGTCCAATGATTCTCCAAACGACGTTCTCAGGGAACCATAACAGACCAATATGATCAATAAGCATAGTAAGCATAGCCAAAACTTGAATCGCAATCACCTTCGTTCCCTCGCCTTTTGTTTAGTATAGCATAGGAAAACGAGGGAATAGGAGCAGGAAGACCTCCAAGCCGCTTTGCGCGCATGAGGAGGTCTTCCTTGAATCATGACATGATTATAGTCCGGCGTTTTTCTGCAGCCGACGGGCAATTTCAATAAAATCCTCTTGCGAGATGCCTGGCGCAAACTCTTCTGGAAGCTCGCTCAAATCAGGCATAGGTGCGCCTTGCGGTGCGCCTTGAATGACCTCAAGCTCAGCGCCGGTAAGCGGATTTTGTCCATTCCAAATGAGGACAATATCCTTGTAGTCGTTCTGGCTGAATGTGTACAGCTTGTTGCCAAGCCCCATTGCTTCGTATTTTCGAGCCGTTTCGAAGCTGTTGTTGCTAAGGTCGGGAATAGGGATAAGCTTCTTCACATCAACACCCGTTGCGATTTCGAGCGCTTTGGCATAGGCAAGTACATGGACGCCGCCGCGAACGAGTAAATAGCCAATCATTGCCCTTGCTGTAGGGTGATCCGTCATCTCAAATACTCGCATTTTATGCGTTCGTGCTCCGCACTCCAAGAAGAAATTATGCAGCAGATCAAGCACGAGATTGCCGCTGCTAAATACATTATCACCAGTCCATGCGCGTCCCATCGAATCACCTGGCAGCGAGGTTTGACCGGTTTGTATAAAAAAATAGCTGTTGCGCTTATTTACACCTTCCTTTAGTGGAGCAGAATTAGGATCACCGGGACTTGTTGTCCCTGTTAATACCATATTAATAGCTGTCGAAACAAGCTCCACATGGCCAAATTCCTCTGCTGTTATGCTGGATACGAGGTCGTAGAACGGTTTAAGCTTCTTTTTCTCACGGAAATTAAAGGACTGATACATGTAGTTGTTTAAGGTGGACATTTCACCAAATTTTCCTCCAAGCAGCTCCTGCACCGCTGCCGCGGCGTTCGCATCCGCGTAAGGTGATGGCGGGAGTTCTATCTGAAGCCGATTTATCCGTTCAATCATGAGTTTACTCCCCTCATTTCATCGACGTTTCATTCTATGCATATGTATGACAGCTTTCGCAGTCATAGACCGTCGATGTCAAAAGGGACATGCTTTTGTCGAATGTATCAAAGCCTAACTTAATACTTAGAGCAGTGTGATGACAAGAAGCTCATACAGAACGAGTGGCAGCACCGCATTGTACGGGTTCATGAAAGCGCGCGGGTCTCGCATCGTACATTGCAAATAAAGAATGCAGTGATCAATATGCATAAGTTTGCCTTCAAATACATGTCCATCGATGGTCTGGACGCAAACGTATTTATGCATATGACCGCCGCACATGTTCATAATCCTATCGCGTACCTCCATCACCATTGCCGTGTGCTGCGCTTCGGCTTCATAGATCACTGGAGCGGGTTTCTCCATGCCTGCCATGTTGCTCATATTAGGCATGCCGCCCATGCCTGCGTTTTGCATGTTGCTCATGTTAGGCATGCCACCCATACTGCTGACGTTTGGCATATTGCCCATGTTGCTCATATTGGACATGCCGCCCATACTGCCGACGTTTGGCATATTGCCCATGTTGCTCATATTGGGCATGCTGCCCATATTGCCTGCTTTCGGCATATTGCCCATGTTGCTCATATTGGACATACTTCCCACATTCCCCGCATTCGGCATACTACTCATGGTGTTCATGTTAGGCATATTGCTCATGCTCCCCATGTTGCCGGGGTTTGGCACATTGCCCATATTGCCGATATTGCCCATGCTCATCATATTTTCTGCCAAGCCAAAGACCTCCATTCGTATGGTATGTCATATAGGTATGCAGGAAGCGAGCGGGTCATACAAAAATGGAAGGTTAAATTCAACACATGGAAGGCGATACTCGTCCATGCAACTCTCTTAAATTTACATAGAATAGAGTATGTTCGATAGGGAGGTGGAATAATATGTCTGCTAAATCAATACTGAAAGTTAGCAATGTGAAAGCTGCTCGCAAAACAAAAAGCCGAGCTCGTATTTCTTCTGAAAGCATAAGCCCAGTGGAGCAAAAAAGCTGCGGACGCAGAGAAGACCCGGCAGTTGAAGCGATGCAAGAAGCAGGAGCTGAGTTAAGTGATATTTTTAAACAGTTGAAAGATGAGCGCACTGCTGCAAAACTTGTGAGAGCGATACGATGTCGTGATGCAAGAGCCGTTCAAAGCTTAATCGATTGCCATTGCCGTGTAGTTAACTTCTTCTGCACGCGTGACAAGGACTGTGTAAGAATTTTCTGTGCGTTTGGAAGAAATCAAGATGTAACCGTCTCATTTGATATTTGCGTCAAAAGAGAAGTAGATGAATGCCGTCGTCAATTCTGGTAATTTCAATTTAATAGGAAGGGCTGTCAATATTCTATGTTGGCAGTCCTTTTTGTTATTTAAAAAGGAGGCATATCACAGGAGTTGTATGGGCTGCATACGTTATAGGAGTGAGAGACGAGAATCATGTATAAGTTTGGAGGGAAAGAGGATGCCGCGAATACCTAATTTTCCGCAAGCGTTGTTAGATGAGCACCGCGTATGGCATCATACGAATCATTTGGTTCCGGGAACGATACCGCCGCCGGGTTATGGCGATCGGTTTCTGCGATTTCATCGAGATTTTATTAATAGGGTATACAGCTGGCATGATTCGATGGGCTATGACCGCAGCTGGATTGCTGGCTGGAACCAAGTGCCTGAGGAGATCAGGCGTTCCTCCTGCTTTAATCCAGGCGCAGAGCAGCGAGTACAGAACAATCCGCGTTCATTCGCTACAGCCGATCAGCTGGGCAGCTTTATTGAGTACAATCTTCACGGGTGTTTTCATGAAATGGCGGCGAGGTTGTACAATCAGCCCGAGCTGAATGATTTTGACCTAGCGCCGCGCCATACTGAATTTTATAATATCCATGGCTTAATTGACCAGTGGTATAGCAATTGGGAGCGAACAATGGGCGTTCGCGATCCAGCTAGCAAAAGCAGGGCATCCCTTAAGTACAACCGCGCAGAGCCTGAAGTACGCTCGTATAATAAGAAAACTCGCGAGGCACGAATTGCTTCGCCGAAACAGAGCACTGGACAATCGTCAGCTGCTCGTTCTGATCGCCGAGCTCAACACCTGACGCAGAAACCGCAGATAAAGAGCCTTCAAACAATGCAATCAGCTCATCTAGATCAGCCTCATAAACGCCGGCCACTTCTTCAGGCTGCAGCAGAAGTTCTGTCAAAGGCAGCTCGCACACAAGGCCAAAAACGTCACTGACCTCACGGTCGATAAAGGGTTTTCCGTTTACTTCACCGCTAATATTTTCCCTGATTTGCCCGAGTGGTATGAGCTGTTGAAATGAGGCGGAAACCCCTAGCTCTTCCTCAAGCTCACGAATGGCCTCGCGAATAGTTTCGCCCGCACTCAAATGGCCGGCCGCCGTGATATCATAGCAGCCCGGATTGGTATCCTTGCCTGCCTGACGCAGCTGAAACCGCACGAACCTGCGGTTTCCTTCACGGCGCGTCAGCCAGCAATGGAAGCTGCGGTGCCAATAACCTTTCGCATGCGTCTCTGCGCGTGTTGCTGTGCCCAGCGGCCGAAGCTGCTCGTCATAAATGTCAAAGAGCTCATCAGCCATGTGCAGCAGCCTCTAGCTGGGATGTGCAGTGCTTGCAGCGAGTAGCCTTCACAGGGATTTTGGACAAGCAGTAAGGGCAATCCTTCTCGGTCACTTCAACAGGTGGAGCTTCCTTCTTCTCATTGCGGCGAAGCACATTGATTACTTTTACAAGCAGAAAGATACAGAATGCAACGATAATAAAGTCCAGCATTACGTTTATGAATTGGCCATAATTAATGGTAGGCAACAAGGTTTCATCAATTTTGCCTCCGTTGCTTGCGGTGACAGTGGCGGCGTGTTCTTTGCTATAAAGAGGGATTTTTAAATCCTTAAAATCGACGCCTCCCAAAACCACACCGATCGGCGGCATAATCACATCGTTAACCAAAGAAGTTACGATTTTACCAAAAGCTCCTCCGATAATGACCCCGACCGCTAAATCGATGACATTGCCTCTCATTGCAAACTCTTTAAACTCTTTAATGATTTTCATTGCTTTTCCTCCTACACATTTTAAGAAGCGGTAATAATGTCTGACGTAAGCCTCGTGCTATTACGAAGCGGAATGATCAAATCTAGCAATCCTATTAGACTATTATCGCCTGTTTCTACTAAGGTCATTCTAACATAATAGCCGAAGATGAGCAGAAGAGAAACTCACTCGCGATTTCTTACAAAAAATTGAAATATTGCCGGGACAAAGAGAGGTTTTTAAAGGATATTGTCGAATTTTACTATTTGAAAGCAAATTAATGGTTATTTAAGGAGTTCTATGAGCGACCTCGTTATACATGAAAATGGATTCTATTTAGTTTTATCACTCTTCATCATGTGTTTTGCCTCCTATACGATGCTGAAAATGATTGAAAAGCCTCTGCAAAATGAACATACACACGGCTTCAATTGGATCATTGGCGGCGCTGCTGTATTTGGACTTGGCCTATGGACGATGCATGTTGTTTTGTTGCTTGCATCCCATTATAGATTGGTCATGAATTGGAGCATGCTCCCTATAGTATTCGCATGTGTCATTATCATTTATGTCTCATTAGTTGTTATGCAAAAGAAAAATCTCTCATCGGTACGCTTCTTATTTGGAGCCCTATTAATGGCTCTGGGAGTTAATATGCTTCATTACTTGTCGATGCTTTCCGAATCGGTCGTTATACTAAAAATGGACTGGCCGCTTTATTGGATCTCCTTTGGAGTCAACTTTATTGGTGCATATTTGGCTTTTTATTGGCTGGAAACAAAGGGGTCAGGGTATAAGATAAAAAGCTGCTTTTCACTCGGATTGTCTAATATAGTCGTTCATCAAGTTGGCATGCACGCGCTGCAGATTGATTATAGCGATGTTTTATCTACAGATCTTCTAAACCAATATTTGTTGATTCTTGCATCTTTACTTGGTTTATCTACTTTATTTATCCTCAGCTTCAGTCTTACCACCTGGTTTGCATCCAACAAATATACTCAAATGAATGAGCGTTATAAACTTCTAGTGGAGAACTCCATAGATACGATAGCTTTAATAAGCGACGGCAAATGGGAATTTATGAACCGTGCTGGCTTGCGTTTATTCGAAGTGCATTCAGCGGATAAAATAATCGGTTCAAATGTTTATAATTTATTGGCCGAACCCTATCATAATGAACTGGAAGCATGGCTCACGGCAGGCCAAGCAGGAGATGATGCGCCCAATAAGCCAATCGAGCTGCAATGGATGTCCATGCAAGGGATGCTGCTTCATACAGAAATGGTACGGGTGAGCTCTACCTTCTCGGGTAAACAAATTGAACAAGTCATTATTCGGGATATTTCTGAGAGGAAGAAGAATGAGGAGCTGCTCATTAATTCTGAGAAGCTTTATGTCGCAGGTCAATTAGCGGCGGGCATTGCACATGAAATTCGAAATCCGCTTACCTCGTTAAAAGGGTTTATGCAGCTGCTTTCATCGGGCCGGGGCAATATCAACCATTTTTACGATATTATGAAAACAGAGCTCATCCGTATCGAGTCAATCGTCAGCGAACTACTTATGCTCTCCAAGCCACAGGTTTATGAATTTGTGCATAAAGATTGCCGTCAATTAATGGCGGACACGGTTAATTTACTGGAGACACAAGCTATTTTGCACAATGTGATCATTGAATTCCATTCTGACTATCGCCCATTGTGGGTATACGGTGTTGAGAATCAATTAAAGCAAGCGTTTATTAACGTGCTTAAAAATGCGATAGAAGCGATGCATAATGGTGGCATCGTCATGATTAATATGTCCCTTGATCCTGATCGCGGAGTAATGATACGCATTAAAGATGAAGGATCAGGCATGCCTGCGGAGCAGCTGTCGAAGATTGGTCAACCTTTTTATACAACAAAGGATAAAGGGACAGGACTTGGATTAATGGTCACTTTCAAAATTATTAATAATCATCAGGGACAAATTACGGCCGAAAGCAAGCTAGGAGTCGGGACGACCTTCATCATCCAATTGCCGTATATGGAGCAGCCGAATTTGCCGATGGATCAGAAGCTGAGCGAGCTAGGCCAATCAGATGATTCAGACCATTAGAGACGGGTTCACGCCATTCATCATTAACTTTTTATCACGCGCCGAAGGATGACTTTTTGAATTTGAAACTTAATTTTCAAGACATCGTAATACGGTTATGCAGTTCGGAATGATGATAATTTGAGTGGAGGTCGGTTTGATGTTTAATCGTTTTTTGGCAAGCATCGGTATTGGCTCAGCAAAGATTGATACACTATTAGAAAAAGCACGTTATGCACCAGGTGAAGAGGTTCGAGGTATCGTCAAAATGCAAGGCGGCAACGTAGAGCAGCGAATTGAAACGATACAGCTATCGGTCATGACAGAATATATACGTGAGAGCAATGACAGTAAAATAACGCAGCAGGGAGTGGTGGGACGATATCACGTGAGCGCTCCCTTCACATTGCAGGCAAATGAAAGTCGCGAGGTGCCGTTCTCCTTTCAGCTGCCCCATCAAACACCGCTTACAATTGGCCGCGCGCCAGTATGGGTGAAGACGGAATTAGACGTTCGCGGAGGCGTCGATCCTGGTGATAATGACCGAATCGAAGTGGTTCCGACACACGCCATGAACACGGTGCTGGAGGCGCTGAATGTGCTCGGCTTCCGTTTGCGCAAGGCAGAATGCGAGTACTCTTCCCGTCTTGGCGGCAAAATGCCATTTATTCAAGAGCTGGAATTTGTGCCGACCTCGCAGTTCCGAGGCCAGCTTGATGAGCTGGAAGTGATGTTCTATCCATCGGATCGCGAGCTTGAGCTGGTGCTCCAAATCGACCGGCGCGCACGCGGGTTATCATCCTTTTTTGCAGAGGCTATGGATATGGATGAGACATTTGTTCGGGCTCGCTTCACGAATGAGCAGCTGTCAGCAGGGCCGAACGCAATTGCGCAGCAGTTGTCTGGAATCATAGCGCGCTATATTTAAGTTTTATAAATAAAACAAGCTCGGGAGCGCTCTTGCAGGGGCGTTTCGGAGCTTTTTTGCTGCTTGCAGCGCAGTTATAAATGAATAACGGATGCAAGTAGTGATCGAATCGGTTTTTTCGGTATAATAACTGGAGGAGGGGATTAATTTGGCAGAACCGCTTAAGGCTATGTACGATGGATTATTTTTGGAGAAATTTGCGGGTTTGCTGAAGTCAGCATGGAGTCCTTTTGACGTCGTTCTTTTCGCAGAGCGTGTAAGGGATGGTGACTGGGAGCAATTAGAGTTAAAGGCTCGAACTCGAAAAATTACAGAAGCGCTGGGTGCTACATTACCGCAGGCATATGATGAAGCGCTGGCTGTTTTATATCAAATAGATGAAAAATGCACTGGGCTGCCTTTTATCGTATTTCCAGACTTCGTCGAGGTGTTTGGACTGGAGCCGCAAAACTGGGAGCTGTCTTTGGACGCGCTGGAGCGCTTTACGAAATATTCGACCTCAGAATTTGCAATAAGAGCATTCATTCTTGCCGATCCACAGCGTATGGCTAAGCAAATGCTTATATGGGCAGATCATCCGAATGAGCACGTAAGGCGGCTTGCGAGCGAAGGCATAAGACCACGCCTGCCATGGGCGCAGGCGCTGCCGCTCTTTAAGCGAGATCCATCGCCGATTGTTCCGATTTTGGAGAAGCTGAAATGTGATGATTCACTTTATGTGCGTAAGAGCGTAGCTAACAACTTGAATGATATTGCGAAAGATCATCCGGAGCTTGTCACCACGCTTGCGCAGGCTTGGATCGGCAATGATGCGAAGACGGATTGGATCATTCGTCATGGCTGCCGTACGCTGATTAAGCAATCAAGCCCGCAGATCATGGAATTGTTTGGGTACGCGAAGCACTCGTCTGCAGAAGAAGAGGAACACCCGCTTGTTGCTTTTGCTGCAATCGAGGTAGATCCAGAGACGGTTGCTATTGGTGGTGAGGTATCTATACGCTATCGCATACAGCTGCGTGAGGGTGAGCCGGCCAAGCTGCGTATCGAATATGGAATTGCATTCGTGAAGTCTGGAGGGAAAACTTCATTGAAACGTTTCCTGCTATCGGATCGCGAGTATGCTGGAGGAGCGTCAGCTTCAAGTGTTCGCACTCATCGTTTTGCTGATTTAACGACGCGAAAGCATTATAGCGGGCTTCATCTTGTAACGCTTTGGGTAAATGGAAGAGAGGTGGCTTCAGCCGAACTTCTGGTGACGGAGGCAGAATCAACATGACGATTGGTGCAAGAGTTTTAAAAACGGGGATGGCTGTTGCCTTAGCGATTTACTTGAGCAGCTTGTTCGGCTTCGCTTCCCCGCTTATTGCTGCTGTGGCAGCTATATTTACGATTCAGCCTTCTATTTACCGCTCATGGCAGCGTGTAGCGGATCAAGTGCAAACGAATCTGCTTGGTGCTGTAATGGCGATTGTAGCCGTTCGGTTATTCGGCCATACGCCGATTGCGGCAGGTCTTGTATGTATCCTTGTCATTCTCATTAGTATTCGCTTGAAGATGGAGAGCACGATTAGTCTGACGCTAGTAACGGTCGTTGCCATTATGGAAGCGAATGGACAAGGCTGGGACGTGGCAATTGGAAGATTTTTAATGGTGCTAACGGGTATTGGAGCATCATTTGCGGTTAACGTGCTCGTATTTCCTCCACGGCCAAGGAAGCAATTTACCGAACAGGTTCATCATGCCTATTCACAGCTTTCTCTGCTGCTTCGCACAGCCATTTCGAATGAGATGAAGGAGCAGGTTTTCCGCCAAGAGAAGGACAAGCTTCACGATACGCTGCACAAGCTGGAGGAACGCCACACCGTTTTCGAAGAGGAGCGCAAAGTGCTTGCGAAGACGAAGACGAGCCATGCCCGTCAGCTGCTTGTATCGAAACAAATGATTAAGTCTCTGCAAAAAGGGGCTGATCTGCTCGATGTGGTGGAGGAGCATTATTTTTCCTCCCAAAGTGCCAGTGAGTGGGCGCTGCGCTTCGATCGGCAAATTGAGGATTTATCGAAGTATCACGAGCACATCTTGTTGAAAGCTGAAGGGAAAATGAAGCCTAATGCGCTGATTGAGCCTGAGGAAGAACGAGAAGCGCGGTTTGTGAAGGAATTGACAGCATACATTTTGGAAGACCCGGACGAGCATAAGCGTCTCGTCTTTGTCGCTTCGGCATTGTTCGAATATGCCTACCATTTGCGGCGACTGGAGAAGCTGCTCGATCAAGTGACGCAGCGCGAGGAAAACGCAAAGCGCTGTGCTGAAGAGGCAGAGAATGGACCAAAGTCATCATGAACGGATTTAGCTGATTAGTTTAGCAAATAAAACAAAAACAGCAGGTTAGAACGCCGCTTAAGAGCGTTCTTGCCTGCTGTTTTTCTGCTTATATTACAGCATGCTCAATGTTTACTGATCATCGTCAGTTTTGTTGCTGCCTTCATGACGCCTTGGATGCTGCATATGAGCCTCTGGGTTATTATCATCATCATGCGGCACCAGCCTCGGATCAGTATGCCCCTCATGATGATTATTGAAGAAGAGCTCAACGAGCTGCCACTCGGTTGTTCCAAGCATCGGATCTGCTGGGAACACATCTCCGCGTTCGAGCTGCTCTTCACGTCCCCATTCATTGCGGTAGGTGCCTTTTACTTCAACAGGCTCACCAGATAGGGGATTCATCTCATTATGGTTATTATCATTGCTCATATGGTGTCAACCAACCTTCCTGTCCTTATAATCCGTGCTTGGGCACAGCTGAACGATCGGCATCTGACTGCAGTTCGCTCGCTGACGATTTGCTGGCTAGATTGCGGTCTGCTCGGGATTGCGCCTTGCTTGCTGCCTTCTGTTGATCGGATGGCTGTTTGCCTGACATGTGGTCACCCTCCTCGAGAATCTCATCGTTTTTTTATTTTCTTTATCTTCAGAAGAAGATCCTCAACAGTGTGCCACAAAAGGATGAAATGTATGAGTACAAGGTGGAAGAACAGGAGCAAACTATAATAAGTGGAGTCCGCATGAGGGGCAAACCGAATCACGTTCAGTGACGATCTCATCGCAAGCGGGACATGGTTCGGAAAATGGTGCTTTAGCAGCTGCGGCATCATGTATGAGCTCGCCTTTGCCTTCTTTTATGGCGGAGGATTGTTCGGGATTCGGACGGAGATGGGCAGGCGTTCCGAAGATCGTCTCCACCATCTCTTTCATGTCCTTAAATTTATCTGAGTCATCTGTAACAATTCGAATGAACATAAACATGCCGGCGAGCAGAGCAAACGCAATGACCAGCACGATCGTCGTAGCCCCAACATCAAACCATGTGAGGAGAGGGAGAGGCGCTTGTACAGGCAAACTAGCCAAGATGGTCCATGAAAACATACTCCATCACCTCACCCATTCAGCTGATAGCGGGATTCGAGACGTTTGCCCCCGAACCACATGACCAGAACAGCAGTAATCGAGACGAATATACGCCAAGGCTCATTGACTAAATTGCCAATATCGAAGCTAATCAAGGAAATGCAAAATATCATAACTGCCTTCCCAAGCAGTGTAGCGAGCATAAAAGTAGGGAATGGCACCTTGCTAAGTCCGGATACGACAGTTATAACAACTGAAGGTGTAAAAGGGAAGCAAGCCAGCAGGAATAGCGGCGTGAAGCCGCGGCGTTCAACCCAATTGAAGAACCGCTGCGACTTGGGAAATCTTCGCTCTAGTTTCCCTTTTACATTGCGTCCGAGCTTTCGGCTGATCCAAAATACGCAGAAGGCACCAGCGCTTACACCGATCCATGAAAAAAGAAATCCAAAGCCGAGGCCGTAAATGTTGGCATTAGCCGCAATGATAAGAATTAATGGGAGGAAAGGGAGAAACGATTCAAGCATGGGAAGCAAAATGCCGGGAAAAGGCCCCCATTGCGAATAGCTTTCCAATGTCCATTGGATTGAATCGAGATCCAAGTGTTTTAAGTATTCAAGCCAGTTGCGCCAATCATCCATAGATCTAACCCCGTTCTACTTGTTTGTAGCTTTTTCATTTGTAGCGAATGCCGGAAATGGGAACCATAAATAAAATAAACCGATCAATCCAAAGAGGATTGCGCTTGTCCAAAAAACGGATGCTTCTCCGTTCCAAGCCGCGATTAAGCCGCCAGCAGCTGGACCGATCATAACGCCTATTCCTTCAAAAGTGGATAATACGCCCCAGCCAAGCCCTTCTTGATTAGGTGGAACATAGGCAGCGAGCAGCGCATTCCAAACAGGCAAAATAGCTGAATAGGATAATCCAAGAGCAGCCGCTATTAGTAAACAATACCAGAACGAAAGTCCTGATGCCAGCATATATAAACCAAATGCAAACGCTCCAAATCCAGTCACGAGAAACCATTTTTTATTAACCAGCTTATCGGCAAGTTTCCCCATGGGGATGAGTCCACCTGCAGCAAAAAGTCCTCCGGCCGTTAAAAGAATGGAGTATTGCGTGCCTGAGATACCCAGCTCCTGATTTGCGAAGCTTGGTAAAATGGGAACGAGCATGCTTGCGCCTGTCGTCTGCAAAATCATCCCCGGCAGCAGCATCTTCATATGGCCGAGTCGTTCCTTCAGAATGACGAGCTGCGTTCGAAATGGCATACGGTTTGATGCAGCAGCCCTTTCTTTGCTCATGAAAAGTGTTAATACGCATGCAGCCACAGACATGCTGACAAGCAGCTTGTACGTAAAAGATACGCTGAAATCGAGCAGAATATTACATACGATCGGACCGCTTCCTAGTCCCACCATCCAAATGGTGTAGAGCGTTCCCATTTGAGTTGCACGCTGCTGCTCAGTTACTTTCGTTAAACATACGATCCAGATCGGTGACATTCCGATGCCATATAGTGCGGCTGCACCAATGAACATCCATGGCAGCTCGGAGAATTGCAGCAAATATATGCCGATCAGCGAAATAATTAAACCTGCTTGAACGACGATACGAGTTGAGAAACGATCGAGCAAGTAGCCAATAGCCATTTTGAGCAGCGTATCGGTTAAATAATGAGCTGAAATCGCAGCGCCGATAACATCAGGTGATAGGCTTAATGTTTTTGCTCCAAAAATAGGCAGCAAACTAACAAGAACAGCACCTCTTACAAACTCCACAACAAACAAAATAACGGAGATAAGTCGCATCTCCGCTCCAAACCAACTTTTCTGATTTGTAATCACGGGCAAGCCCCTTATCCATTATAAAGTGATTGCTTTCTCCATTATACGTAAGTTGGATAAAATATCCAAAACGATGCTATCTGCTGCGGTTTGTGAGGCTTGAAGCTGTTTAGTGGATTGTCTGCTATTAGTAAGACGTAATGGATCATGAACGAGTTTCAAAATTTGTTCCGTCAGCTCATTCACCTCATAGGCAACGACAGCTGCGCCTTTGGACTTAAGATACAATGCATTTTGTTTTTCTTGTCCAGGAACTGGCTTGTAGATGAATATGGGCAGCTCGGCAGCGATCGCTTCTGATAATGTAACGCCACCTGGCTTAGTGATGAGGCAATTAGATATAGCCATAAGCTCGTGAATAGACTCAATAAACCCGTACACCTGCAGGCGAGAAGCTCCTTCATGTGCTTGAAATTGTTGCTCAATAATATTTTTCATAAACAGATTATGTCCGCATACGAGCGCGACCTGAACCTCAGCGTTTTGCAGCAAGCTGCTGCAAATTTGCGATACATCAGGCAAAACGCCCTGCGCTCCCGCCATGATTAGGACGATAGGTTGATTAGGATTTAGTTTATATCTCTCGTAGAGCTCGCTTGAGGCGGCTGTTGCACGGAATCCGCGTTTGAGCGGAATGCCGCTCACTTGAATTGCCCTCTCCGGTATTCCCAGCGAGGAAAGCTCTAATCGGAGATCCTCTGTAGCGACATAATAGCGGTCGACGCTTGGATGAACCCAGCGCCTGTGAAGATCAAAATCGGTAATGACAGCATAGGAGGGAGGATGAACGCTTTTACGTTTCTTAAGCTTCGGCAGAGCAAAGCTAGGGAAAGTATGCACGACGATATCCGGCTGCTCGACTGCAAGAATACGCCTAATTTTTTCTGTACCGAAGGAATGAAGAAGCCCGCCAAACAAAGAATCATGCTTCATTAGCCTTGTGAAATCATACACCCAGCCATATAGCGAGGGCATATGCGTATAGCTCTTTAAGTAAAAGCGCTTAGCAAACTCATTTATCCAAGGGTGAGATTCTGCCATGAGATCGACCATTACCGTACGATAATTGCCATGCTCCTCCCAAGCGCTCTTAATCGCGCGAGCAACCTGAAGATGGCCTTCTCCATATGAAGCGTACAAAATTAACAATTTCGGCTGCGGTTTTTCCTCGAAACGTATCATAGACACACCTCCTGCCGTTAGTGTAACGAACATTTGTTATGCGATTGTGAACGGCGTTTGGTTACTTTGTGTATTTTTAGTATAATGAATACGCAATCCATCCTATTTCAAAATTGAAGGAGCGATGATTAGAGTGCAATACACGAAACTAGGAAGATCTGGACTTCGAGTAAGCCGTTTATGTCTGGGCACAATGAATTTTGGCGTGGACACGGACGAGAAGGAATCATTTCGTATATTAGACGCAGCTCTAGATGCAGGCATTAATTTTATCGATACCGCTAACATTTACGGTTGGGGCGAGAACGCAGGCCGTACAGAAGAAATTATCGGAAAATGGTTCAAGCAGGGCGACGGACGCCGTGAACGTACGGTGCTGGCTACAAAAGTATACGGCGACATGCATGATAATCATGACGGTCCGAACCGTGAAGCGGGACTATCCGCATATAAAATTCGCAGACATTTGGAAGGTTCGCTTAAGCGTCTTCAAACGGATCATATCGAGCTGTACCAAATGCATCATGTGGATCGCAGTGCAAATTGGAATGAGCTTTGGGGAGCATTCGAAACAGCAGTAAACCAAGGCAAGGTTGGCTACATAGGCTCAAGTAATTTTGCCGGCTGGGATATTGCAGTTGCGCAAGGCGAAGCGAAGGCAAGAGGATCGATCGGTCTTGTATCTGAGCAGCACAAATATAATTTGTTATGCCGTTTGCCGGAACTGGAAGTATTGCCAGCTTCGAAGGAATTAGGACTTGGCGTTATTCCGTGGAGTCCGCTTGACGGCGGCTTGCTTGCAGGCAATCATCGTCGTAAAGACGGAGGCCGCCGCAGCGGAGATTCGAAACGATTGGATCAGCATCGTGATCAATTAGATGCCTATGCTGCATTTTGTGACGAGCTTGGCGAGCCTGAGGATCTCGTTTCACTCGCATGGTTGCTTGCAAATCCGGCAGTAACGGCTCCGATTATCGGTGTCCGCACGCTGGATCAATTCGAGCGCTCGCTTCGCGCAGTTGAAATCTCATTAGATGAATCTGCACTGAAACGTATTGATGAAATATTCCCTGGTCCTGGCGGAGATGCACCGCGCGCTTACGCCTGGTAATGACAAACGCCCCGTATCCATTCATGGATACGGGGCGTATCTTATTCACATCATGCCGATCAAATCAACAAGTTAAACAAAACAGGGTCCTTGTTCAGCTCAAGAAATTGAAAGCCCTTCTTGCTCATACGAGCAACGAGCGGATCGTAATCCTCACGGTGCGTAAGCTCGATGCCGACGAGCGCAGGACCGTTGTCTTTGTTTGATTTTTTGGTGTACTCGAATCGTGTAATATCATCATTAGGACCTAGCACGCTGTCGAGAAATTCACGAAGCGCTCCTGCGCGCTGCGGGAAGCTGACCATAAAGTAATGCTTGTAGCCCTCATAGATGAGAGAACGTTCTTTGATTTCCTGCATCCGATCGACATCATTATTGCCGCCGCTGACGACACAGACGACCGTCTTGCCTTGAATTTGATCACGGTATGCTTCTAGCGCAGCAATGGGCAGTGCGCCTGCCGGCTCGGCTACGATGGCATTCTCATTATACAAATCGAGCATCGTCGTACACACTTTTCCTTCAGGTACGGAAATAACATCGTCAAGCAGGTCTCTGCATAGCTCAAATGATAAATCACCGATACGTTTAACTGCTGCGCCATCGACGAATTTTTCAATTTGATCAAGGGTAACGACTTCACCTGCATCAAGCGATGCTCTTAGTGATTGCGCGCCTTCCGGCTCCACGCCAATTACCTTTGTTGTCGGTGAGACGATTTTTACATAAGATGAGACGCCGGCTGCAAGCCCGCCACCGCCGACAGTCACGAATACGAAGTCAGGTACGGTATCCGCGGCTTCCATTAATTCTTGTCCTACCGTTCCGTTTCCTGCGATGATTTTGGGATCGTCAAAGGGATGTACGAAGGCAAGGCCATTGCGGTTGCTCTCTGCGACTGCTTCGGCATAAGCATCGTCAAAGGTGTCTCCTGTAAGGATGACTTCTACTTGCGATCCGCCAAAAAAGTTAACCTGCGTCACCTTCTGGCGAGGAGTTGTGCTGGGCATGTATATTTTACCGGGGATGCCAAGTGTTTGGCACGAGTAGGCTACGCCTTGCGCGTGGTTGCCGGCGCTGGCGCAAACCACCCCTTTAGCGAGCGTTTCTGGTGACAGAGAACGCATCATATGGTACGCTCCGCGTATTTTGAAGGAACGAACGATTTGCAGGTCCTCTCGTTTTAGAAGAACATGACATCCAAACCGCTCGGACAGCACACGGTTATGTTGAAGTGGTGTTCGTGTAATGATATCCTTTAAGTGCATTTGAGCTTGAACGATTTCTTCAAGCCCAATACGATGCAGCGGTATAGGATTTGTGTTCATAGGTGACCATCCTCTCGGCATTTTTTTGATCAACAGTAAAAATGATTGGATTCATTATAGCACTATCATTATGAGATGACGTAATAGAAATCGTTTATCTGTATAGCAAGGAGAGGATTCACATGGGAAAAACCTTAAAAAGACTTCTAATGAGCTTCATTGTTATTCTTTTACTGCTTGGCGGCGCACTATGGTGGTTCCTGTCTTACATTGCACCGGATGAGCCGCTGGACATGAGCYACGCGCCGATTGATGTGAAAGAGAAAGCGCTGGATATGGTCAAAAAGATGAAGCTGGAGCTCGTCCTCAYGGAATCCGATATTAACCATTTGATCAAAATGAATATGAAAGACGAGCTTGCCATCAGCAGACCAGAATCCGCTGATCAAGAAATGGCGAGGGATATTCATCTAGATGGGGCAAACTTTGACCTCGAAGAGAACAAGCTGATTGCACAAATGAATATTACCTATAAGAACAAAATTCCTGCGAGATTGGATGCGGTATATTCACTGGACTGGGAGTCTCCAAACATTATTCTTAAACCCCAATCGCTTTCTGTCAAAGCTATTCAGCTGCCGCTAAGTATGCTAGAAACGATCGTCATTCCACTAGATTTGCCGGCACAGGAAGTTGTAACGGTGAGAGATGTACAGTTCGAGAATAATCAGATAAAAATTCGTTTCAAGCTCCAAATTCAATTAAAGCTGTAATGAACGAAGAATCTTGGAAAAGAAAACGACAGATTAAGGACGAATCCTTAATCTGTCGTTTTTCATAATTTCGTTTTTTAAGAGATGCCTAATCCAGCGCTAGCATAGCCAGCTACAAGATTGACAAGTGATACACCAGTAGCTGTAGCAGAGAAGACAAGAAGAAGGCGTGTTCCAGCAGTAACAGGAATAGATAAACCTGGAGTAATGCCGCTGCTAATAGTGCCTAGAGCCAGAATGCCGGTAAGTGGAGGAGCTAATGTTACAACAGCGCCTGGAACTGCAGTAAACGAATTGTTTGGAGTCGTTGACTGGTAAAGCTGAGCAGTAATAGTTACTGTAGAGTTGACAAGCGAAAGCGCTGCTGTTGTACTGAAGTAAGCTGCAAGAGAAGTGATCGTACCATCGCGCGGCACAGAGAAAGCAAAGTTAAGAAGTGTTCCTGCAGCGCCTGTGAGGTCGATTATACCGCCAAGTATACTAACGCCTACAGCGGAGGAACCAAAACCTACCAGACTCGAAGTTCCTACCAAACCGCCTAATACTGTCGTTAATTCGGTTGGAATGCCTGAAGCAAAAGGAATAATAGCGCCCGCACCATCAATACCAGTAGCACCAGTAGCGCCAGTACCACCAGTAGCACCAGTAGCGCCGGTAACGCCAGCAGTACCAGTAGCACCAGTAACACCCGGATCTCCTGTAGCCCCAGTAGCACCGGTAACACCAGCAGTACCGGTAGCGCCCGTAGCCCCAGTAACACCCGGATCTCCCGTAGCCCCAGTAGCACCGGTAACGCCAGCGGTACCAGTAGCGCCAGTAGCTCCTGCAACACCTGGATCTCCAGTAGCACCAGTCGCTCCAGTAGCACCAGTCGCTCCTGTAGCTCCTACTCCTGGTCCTGTAGGACCTGCTGGACCAGTAGCACCGGTTACGCCGCTAATACCATTTGCACCAGTCGCTCCCGTAACTCCAACTCCAGTAGCGCCGGTAGAACCCGCTGCCCCTGCAGATCCTGTTGCACCTGTAGGACCAGCTATTCCTTGAGGCCCTTGTGGACCTTGTGGTCCTTGCGGTCCTCTTCTGCCTTTGTGGCCTTCTTCTCCTCGCTCAGCTACGACTTTAACTCTTTGAGATATAATTTTTTTCTTTACAACTATTATTTTGTCATCGTGTTTCTTCCTTCTTGGACTGCAACCTGCAGTCGGTTTTCTGACACAACGTTTCTTATAATAATAATGACTCAGCGAAAACACCTCCTTGTTAGATGCCTTATTATACGGCTGTACTCTATCTATTGATTGGGTATCTATCTGCTATGGTCATAGTCCTTCAACTATATTTGCGGATATGTGTGTTTGTATGGGATGGATGATCAACTACTAAATGATAGAGAAGTAGAAGAGCATGAATGAAGAATAAATGAAGAACAGGATTGACATTATTATTGAGAATGGTTATCATGTATACGAAAGTGATAATCATTATCACTATATGGTGTTGTTCTTTTACTACTGCCATGAAAGAGTTTGGATAGACATCCCCAATAACACCTTATAAGAAACGAAACATATTGCATTATTAGTGAATGGATAACGATATAACGATTATTTTTATAGGAGTGAGAGACATGCAGACTGAAACGAGCAAGCCTTGGAATTGGCTGCTCTTTCCCTTCTCGTCCGTTAAAGCAGGAGCTGATAGCTTGTATGCCGCTTCAGTCGGTCACGGGATTTACCAAATCGATGCTGAAGGAGAATGGAAGAAGCTTGATCAAGGCATGGAAGACCAGACTAATGTAAATCGGCTGCAGTTGCAGCATGATTTGCTGCATGCCTGCTCAAGCAGCGGCTTATATGAATGGAACGGAGAAGCATGGGTCAATGATGGCATATTGATTCCTAGTTATCAGTATCGCAAGATCGGTGGAAGCAGCTATGTTGCAACGGAATATGGGCTTTGGTCCAAGGCTAGCTCCAAATGGGAGCAAATAGCATGCCAAGATAAACGTRTATATGATTTTATGAATTTGCCTCAATATTTGATTATTTCGCATGAGAGCGGCATCTCTTTATATGATCGTTTTATGGATGATTGGGCTCATTTTGAGCTGGATGCAAGTGTAACAAGCTTAGCGGTATTCAGAGGCCACTTAATTGGAACGAGCGATCAAGGCGAGCTGTTTATTGGCGATAAAAAAGGAAGATTTGACCGGATAAGATTCGGCAAACTTTTTATTTTTTCTGTGCAGGCGAAGGGCAATGAGGTTTATGTATGTACGGATCGCGGATTATTCCAGCTTACTTATTTGTGTAATCAAGTAACTCTTCTATCCGTTAAACTTGGTTATCCTGTAACAGATATTGATATGCAAGATGGAAATCTGTATCTCGCTACGCTTTTCCAAGGCATTCAAACGATAAATGTCTAACGACAAAAAATAGAAAGCGGAGGAAAAAAGATGCCCAAAATACTTGTGGTGTATGCTAGCATGACCGGAAATACAGAAGAAATGGCCGAGGCGATAGTAGAAGGCGCTAAGGAAGCGGGTGCCGAGGTTGTTTCTAAAGAGGCCTTTGATGCTACTGCAGATGAGCTGAATCATTATGACGCGATTATTATAGGCGCCTACACATGGGGAGACGGTGAGCTTCCGGATGAATTTCTCGACTTCTTCGAAGAAATGGATGGACTTGATCTTAGCGGCAAGAAAGCAGCCGTATTTGGCTCAGGTGATACATCATACCCAATCTATTGCGGCGCTGTAGATACAATTGAAGCGAAGCTGAAGGAGCTCGGCGCAGAAATTGCGGGAGAGTGCATTAAATTTGAATATAACGCGTCGGAAGAAGAGAAAGAGCAAGGAAGAAGATTAGGACGCCAAATTGCGGGTCTTGTAGCGGTAGCCGGATAGTGGAACGAGAAAGGCGGACTTTGTAATGGAGCAGTTGCCAGCGATTTTGAGAGTGGAAGACTATAAGCTAGAAGAGCTGCTGCGTTGCCCCGAACGGTTCGCTCGAAGAAAATCCGGTCGCAAGCAGGAAAGTGACGTGAATTGGCGGCAGCTTGTTCAATATGCAGCCAGCCACACGGTAAACGACTTTTATCGTCAGTCCAAAGAGACCCGCGGAGTAGAAACGATACATACTTCCGTTGAGAATTGGTGGACGAATCGCAATTATAAATTTCATTCCGACGAGCATTTCTTGCAAATGAAGCAAACGATTAAGGAGCATTTGGCAGCCTTCTTGCTTGGAGGCGGAGCACCGAGTATGCCGATTATCTTTTATGAGCAAATGACGGCTTATGTAGAGGAGCTCGATTTGGAGATTTCACAAATCTTTCATTTGGTTTCTGCCGAGCAAGAGGATTCGCTTGATCATTATATAGTTCAAAAGCTAGCAGTAGATACAGATGAAGACGCTCTTAATCTATATTTTCATATGACATCGGTATTTTGTATGAGTGCATTCGAGAAGCTCCCTGACCGAATCGAGGTGTTCTCCCTTTTAAGCGGTAAGCAGGTCGTGTTCGTGCCTGACGAGCAATCGCTTGAGCTTTCTTATGATTATATGTTTTTGGTCAAAAGCTTGCTGCCGGACGTAGATTTCTTTAAGGTTAATTCGGGCTCGGATGTACAGCTGGTGATGTGAAATTGCTGCTGAAAATAATACAAAATTTGCAAATCCCCCAAGTCATTTCCGGAAGCGGAATGGTGGGGGATTTCTTTTGTTGTAGACAAATGAAATGGTTTTCAAGTAACATGAGCAGTAGTCATTTTTTGCACATTTACACATGATTATTAATTGTGAAGTTTATTTTACTGTGAAAAAGTAAGCGTATGCTTTTTAAGGCAAGTTTTGCTAGGTAAATTGAGCATAGGCTAGGATGGCAGGCTTTGCTATGCAAAAACTGGATTAATGTTTATGGAGAGAGTTTTGCTGCGCAAAACAAAGGTTATGAGTATGAAGAAGTTTTTGCTATGCAAAACAAAGCTCATGCTTACGAAGTAAGTTTTGCTATGCAAAACTTTAGAAGGAGAGAGATTAGGTTGTCAGAGGAGCTATTACTAACGTTTCGTTCACCACCATTGCCATTTTTCATAGAATCCAACCGTTTGGTTTATCGTGCGGGCGAGGAGCATCCGAATCGGACGAACCTCGGCGTATTTGATTTGTTGTATGTGAACAAGGGAGCACTGCATGTAGCAGAGGATAATCGCAGATGGACGCTCGGTCCTGGAGATGTGCTTATTTTAAGGCCGGACCGCTGGCATTATTCTACACGTCCATGCGAGGAAGAGACTGTGTTTGATTGGATTCATTTTCAAACAGTAGGCGCTTGGGAGGAGACGGTAGGCAATCAAAGTGGATCGCTTAGAGGGGACTACTACACTTATGCCATTCGTCTGCCTAAACAAATGAAGCTTACCTACACGGATGAAGCGAGTCTTATTTTCTCGCAATTGCATGAGGCTTCCAAAGGCTCGTCACATGGCGCGTTCTGGGATCGGCAGCAACGGTTTCTGCATTTGCTTCAAATGCTGGACGAAGGCTGGCGCTCGGATGCGGCTAAAGCTGCCGTATCGGTAGCAGAGCGTGCGGCTGCCTACTTAAAGCTGAATTATCGTACACCAATCAGCAACACGATGCTGAGTGATGTGCTGGAGTTACATACGAATTATATTACTCGCTGCATGAGTGAGGTTTTTGATTGTACGCCGCAGCAATATTTGCTTTATTATAGACTCGATCAAGCAAAGCTGCTGCTTATTAAGACAGATTGGACGATTGCAAAAGTAGCAGAGGAAACAGGCTTCCGGCAGACGCCGCATTTCTCAAGGCTGTTTGCATCCCATACGGGAATGCCTCCTCTTAAATTCCGAAAAAGATTTACGATGTAGGTCGAAGGGTTTTGAAGAGTAGAGGAACTATTTTCGGCAAACTGTTGTTTAGACTTTCTAATATTCTGAATAGGAACGTTGCATAAATATCGCGACTTTAACAAAAACTGGATTCAACAACGTGAAAAGGGTGGTCGCGATGATTGAACGGTTTTCGTTAACAGCAGATATTGGCGATATAGTGGATATGTTTCAGGTAGGAAAAGTAATTCGGGGGCATACAAACCGATTTAATGCAGCTCCGACTCAGATGGTTTCGATTGTCATGAATGATCGATTTGATCAGCGGACAATGGAGGAATCGAGATGGGGGCTGTTTCCTTTTTGGGCGAAGGATGCGGTTAATGCAGATCATATGACATTGTCCGAGAAGCCTTTCTTAGAAAGAATGCTTCGCAGACAAAGATGTGTGCTGCCATGCAGCGGCTTTTTTGGTCAAAAGCAATTCGGAAAAGAGCGTGATCCGAGGGCGATGCATATCGTTGTTCCAAGCCAGCAGCTTTTTGGCATAGCGGGCATTTACGACTGCTGGAAAAACGTGAGCGGCAAGGAAGTGCGTGCCTTCACTATGATTACCGCAGCTTCGACAGGAGCGATGTCGGTGTGGCAGCCTCGAGTTCCGGTTATTTTGGACGAAGATGGTATGGAAGATTGGCTCAATCCGCGTATTACCGAATTCAGTGGATTGCGGAAGCATTTAGAGGCTATGGACACTTATCTCATGCGCGCCTACCCGGTAACGAATGCGGTGCATGATGATCTGTACGAATCGCCGGATTGCATCCGTGAAATCCGTCCTGATTTTGCTTAAGTAAAATGAAGTGTAGTTAACCAAAAAGGCGTCCTATCTCTGACTCGGCTCTGTATGCGGCCGAAACAGGGTAGACGCCTTTTTTTGATTTTTTAGTGGACGGGGTTAGGTGCTTGAATCAGATATATAATGATTTAGTTGGTTGTAAATGGAATCAACTTAAGTAAAAAATTTTAAGCACGATACGGGTGAGAGGCAATTAGATGAAAACTAGGACATTTAAGCGCGAGCGCGTTGGAGCTCTGTTGTTAATAGCGGAACGACCTCGAATAAATCGCCTACGATGCCATAATCAGCAACGCTGAAAATAGGGGCATCGGGGTCTTTGTTGATAGCGACAATGACGCGAGATTGGCTCATACCCGCCAGATGTTGAATAGCGCCGCTGATTCCGCAGGCAATATAGAGCTGAGGTGTAACAACTTTGCCGGTTTGCCCGATTTGGAGGGCATAATCACAGTAGCCGGCATCGCATGCGCCGCGAGAGGCGCCGACTGCGCCCCCGAGCGCTGTTGCCATCGCTTGCAGCGGCTCAAAACCTGCTGCGCTGCGAACGCCTCGGCCGCCGGACACGACGACGTCGGCTTCGGCAAGATCAAGCTGCCCGCCGGCGCGGCGCACAAGGCTGCGCACGGCGGTATAAAGCGGCGGCACCGTGAACGGCAGCTCCGCTGCGGTGCCCTTTATATCGGCGGCGTCCAGTGGTTCTGCCGCCGGCAAGTTGTTCGGGCGCACCGTGATGACCCACGTCGCGCCCGAAATAAAGCTGCGCCGCTCGAACGCCTTGCCGGCGTAGAGCGGGCGGGTAAATAAGACGTCATTGCCATCGTCAGATGTTTCGATGGCAATGACGTCAGCGATGTGGCCAGCGCCATGGGCAGCGGCCACTCGGGGCGCGAGCTCGCGCCCCAAAGCGGTGTGGCCGAGCAATAGCGCGTCCGGCCGCACCGCAGTTATGGCTGCGCCGAGGGCGGCGATGTACGCCTCGGGCGCAAAGGCGCGAAGGGCCGGATCGTCGGCGATATGCACGACGTCCGCGCCCCGCGCGATCAGTGCGGCGGCTTCATCCGCCGCACCGCCGAAGCAGGCAAGGACGGCGTGGACATGGCCGTCCTTGCCTGCGAGCCGGCGCGCTGCGCCGAGTGCCTCGAGCGCCACTCGGCGCAGCGCGCCATTCCGGCTTTCTGCAAATACGAGAATGGTTTTGGACATAGGATACAGCTCCTCTTCCACAGCTTTTACGAATAAGCTTAGCTCTTACACGTTCAACTCTATAATCAGTGATTGCCCTGTTTAGGTATCGTCTTAACGGACATGAGAGCTGTTATTTCTGGGTTTTAGGGCGAAGTTACTTTTCTAACGGACATGAGAGCCGCTACTTCTGGGTTTTAGGGTGAAGTTACTTTTCTAACGGACATGAGATCCGTTATTTCTGAATTTAGGGGCATAAATTATTATCTAACGGACATGAGATCCGTTATTTCTGAATTTAGGGGCATAAATTATTATCTAACGGACATGAGATCCGTTATTTCTGTATTTAAGGGCTAAATTACAATTTAACGGACATGAGATCCGTTATTTGCCCTAAATGGCACCCAAACGCTCGATATTTTATGAAATAAGGGAACCTATGTCCGTTAGATCGAGAAATAGAAGGTTTTACAGCAAATAAGGCATCTGATGTCCGTTAATTGGGAAGGTTTGATTAATTACCAAAGTCCAATGTTGGTCAAACACTGCTTTTGATTTGAGCCACTCTATCAACAAGAGAACTAACTAAATTGTCTAGTAACCAGTAACTATTCAGTTCTTGTCAAATGTCTCTGCATCATTTCTGCTCTAATACCAACATGCCTCAGCACAAATCCACTACCTGCCCAATACCAACATGCCTCAGCACAAATCCACTACCTGCCCAATACCAACATGCCTCAGCACAAATCCACTACCTGCCCAATACCAACATGCCTTAACACAAATTTACTACCTGCCCAATACCAACATGCCTCAACACAAATTTACTACCTACTCCACTAGCTAAATCCCCCAGCCAATCTCCACTACCCCTGAACAGTCCAACTACACTGAATAAGTCATGTTCCTATAGAAGCTTTCTTTGCTCCTGCAGGGGCGAGACAAGTGCTGCTTGCTGGGCTGGCTCGCCGGGTAAGCCATTTGCCTGCAGTGCACGGAGGTGGAGGGGGGGGAGCTGCGTGCACGCAGTACGTGGCGAAACTCGCCTTCTAGTGAAAGCTCGCCACTGGCGATCAGCTTAGCTCCAATCCCAACCTCCCCCAGCCAAACTCGACTACCCCTGAACAGTCCCAACTATAATAAAAAGTCACGTCCTAAAGAAGCTTCCCTTCCTCCCGCAGTGGCGAGACAATTGCTGCTGCTTGCTCTGCTTGCTCTGCTTGCTCTGCTTGCTCTGCTTGCTCTGCTTGCTCTGCTTGCTCTGCTTGCTCTGCTTGCTCTGCTTGCTCTGCTTGCTCTGCTTGCTCTGCTTGCTCTGCTTGCGCTGCTTGCTCTGCCGGCTCGCCCGGGGAGCCATTTTCCAGCAGCGCAAAGAGGCGGCGGGGGCATCTGCGTGCGCACGGTTCGCGGCGCAACACTTTCAAGTGAAATCTCACCACTAGCGATCAGCTCAGCTCCAATCCCAACATCCCCCAGCCCAACTCCACTACCCCTTACAGCTCCCAACTATAAAATAGTCGCGAACTCAAAGAAGCTTCGCTTCCTTTCGCAGCAGAGACACAAGAGCTGCGGCTTGCTCGGCCGGGTCGCCGGGGAGCCGTTTGCCCGCTGCGCGCGGAGGCGGCGGGAGCAGCTGCGTGCGCGCCGTGCGAGGCGAAACGCTTTCAAGTGAAAGCTCGCCACTGGCGATCAGCTCAGCAGCCGTTATTGTGCGAAGCGGCTTGCGCTTCGCTTTCATAATGCCTGGCAGCGACGGATAACGCGGCTCGTTTAGTCCTTGCTGAGCGGTAATGAGCGCAGGAAGTGGAATCGATACCGTTTCGGTATCTCCTTCAACATCGCGCTCAACTAATGCGTAACGCTCAGCGCTCCCAGCAGTAGGTGAGCTGAGAAGTCCATCGGCAGGCAGGGAGCCAAGCTCCCCAGCAGTTAAGATGGTGACCTTCACAGCTGAAGCTGCATGAGGCAAGTGCAGCAGCTCGGCAATTTGCAGAGCTACGCTTCCAGCGCCGCTGTCTACTGCAAACAAGCCGGCTAGCAGCAAGTCAGGAGAGAGCGGCCTAATTACGGCAGCAAGAGCAGCAGCGACGGCTGAGTTGTCATCGGACAAATCTGCGCTATCAAGCCGAATAGCTTCATCTGCTCCGATAGCCAAAGCGGTTCGGAGCGCCTCTTGCGAGCGTTCGGCACCGCAGGTGATCACGATGACCTCGCCGCCGAGCTGCTCCCGCTGGCGAATGGCTTCCTCGAGTGCGTATTCATCGTAGGGATTGATTACAAATTTGGCGTCACTTTCGTCAACGCCAGCAGGTGTTACAATGATTTTTTCCTCGGTATCGAACGTTTGCTTGAGAAGCACAACTATTTTCAGCATAGAAGCTCCCTCACTTGTACCGCTAATTTGTTGACACTGTCCATCAGTGCTAGGATATGCTGTCTTGGAATTGAATAGACCGCCCTGCAATTGCCCGCTGTGCGGCATGTTCAAGGCCTAAAGCTCATATACATGGAGCACCGCGGCTATTTTTGTAAGCGCTTCAATACTTGTCCGACTACTGCGCGCGTAGGTGCTCGGTTTTATAGCCGGCATATAAGGGAGGCGGGGCGTATGCCATCTTTTTTGGCACTTAGGAATGTCGATCAATGGTTGATAGGGGGAAGATGGGCATTATTCGCGGCGGTTGTGCTGTTTGCTATTACCATGTTCGCAATGGTTGTACAGCGGCGCATCTTGTATATGAGGCTTGGGGTGCCGGCGGTTTTTTCGCGGTATCGACGCAAGTCAGGCAGTAAATCCGGCTTTGYCTCACAAGTGCTAGGCCATCGTAAGCTGCTGAACGATGTGAGAAGCGGCGTGATGCATTTGGTTTATTTTTATGGCTTTATTGTGCTTCAGTTTGGTGCGGCGGACTTGGTTTGGAAAGGGCTGAACCAAGGTGTACCGCTGCCGCTGCCCTATTATAATTGGTTCTCGCTGACGCAGGAGATGACCGTTACGCTCGTTTTTGCAGCTGTGCTGTACGGTGCTTTCCGGCGTTAYGGGGAACGGCTCCCGCGGCTTAAGCGGGGGTGGAAACCTTCGCTCGTTATGTGGTTTATTGGCTCGTTGATGCTGACTGTTTTATTCTCATTAGCATTCGAGCGATTGGCTGCGGAAGAGCGCATGGGCCAGAATGCTTTGGTGCATGGGTCCACTGAAGCCATCGTTGAGGCGAAGTTCGCACCAGTGAGCGCTCCCTTGGCCACTATGCTTGAGAGTGCAGGTATACAGCCGCAAAGCACCGCAGCCCATGCAGGGTTTGAATTGTTTTGGTGGCTGCATCTTCTGGTTCTGCTTAGCTTTCTTGTGTACGTGCCGCAATCAAAGCATTTTCATTTATTGACAGCGCCTGTGAATCTTTGGTTCAGACGCAGCACGCCTCCCGGCCGACTTGTGCCGCTTAACCTAGAGGATGAGGAAGCGGAGTCCTTTGGTGCAGGGAAGGTTGAGCATTTCTCGCAAAAACAGATGCTAGATTTGTATGCATGCGTGGAATGCGGCCGCTGTACGAATGTTTGTCCGGCATCGAGCACCGGCAAGCTGCTCTCGCCGATGCATCTTATTGTGAAGCTGAGGGATCATTTGACCGAAAAAGGCGCTGCCATAACGTCCAAGTCACCATGGCTTCCAGCCAGCCTGCTGCATTCGAAATCGCGTGAGCCTCATGCCCATGTGATGGGAGCGGTGCTTCCTGCTTGGGAAGCTGAATCCGAATGGGGCACAAACATAGCGCCAACCATGGCTGCGCAGGCTGGGGCATGGAATATAAAAGAGAGTGCTAAGCCAGAGGAGGTAGAGCTGATCGGCGAGGTGTTGACCGAAGAGGAGCTGTGGGCATGTACGACCTGCCGGAATTGCGAGGAGCAATGCCCGGTTGGCAATGAGCATGTCGACAAAATTATCGATATGCGCCGTTACTTGGTGCTGATGGAAGGGAGGCTGCCGTCTGATGGGCAGCGCGCGCTGCAAAACATCGAGCGGCAAAGCAATCCATGGGGCTTGCCGCGTGCCGAGCGGGCGGCTTGGATTAACGATTGCGAGAGCAGAACCGGCATTCAAGTGCCGACGATGCAGGAGCTCAAGAAGCAGGGCAAAAAAGCAGATGTGCTGCTATGGGCGGGATCGATGGGCGCGTATGACATGCGGAGCCGCCGTGTTTTGTACGATGTGGTTAGGCTGCTGGATCATGCGGGTATCAACTTCGCTACGCTGGGATTGGAGGAAAAAAGCTCTGGCGATACAGCTAGACGAATCGGCAATGAACTGCTTTTCCAAGAGCTATGCCGCGAGAATATAGAAACGCTTAACAAATATGGCGTAACACAGATCGTGACCGCTTGCCCACATACGTATAACACGTTCAAAAATGAATATCCTGACTTCGGTCTTAGCCCTAGCATCATCGTGGAGCATCATACCGAAATGCTCTCTCGCCTGCTTGAGGAAGGTTTATTGAAGCCGGAGCATAAGATTGAGGAGCGAGTAACCGTGCATGATTCTTGTTACCTCGGCCGTTACAACGATACGTATGAAGCGCCGCGCAGCCTGCTTCGCTCCATTCCAGGCATATCGATTGAAGAGATGGAGCGCTCGGGCTCAAACGGCATGTGCTGCGGGGCGGGGGGCGGTCTCATGTGGATGGAGGAGCATTCTGGAACTCGCATCAACCATGCTCGAACCGCTCAAGCACTTGAAGTGAAACCATCGGTCATCAGCTCTGCCTGCCCCTATTGCCTAACGATGATGGAGGATGGTTTAAAGGCGCTGGGTGCGGATGAGAAGGTAATCGCACGTGATGTGGCGGAGTTGCTTGCCGAAAGTGTTTTTGGCGAATAAGCCGCTGTTTGTCAAAAAGGAGGAGGAGGCTATGACGACACAAGCATCGCAAAATAACTCAAGCACGATTCGCAGAGCCGCAGTGATCGGCTCCGGCGTAATGGGGGCCGGCATCGCTGCACATTTGGCCAATGCGGGGATGCGAGTGACGCTGCTGGACATTGTTCCGCATTCGCTGACGGCAGAGGAAGAACGACAGGGGCTTACGCTCTCTGATGCCAAGGTGCGCAATCGACTCGCAAATGCGGCGATAGCAAAAATGGGCAAGTCACAACCCGCGCAGCTCTACGATCCAGCTTGGTCATCACGCATTACGCCGGGTAATTTGACCGATCATCTAGAGCTGCTGGGCGAGGCAGACTGGATTGTAGAAGCGGTTGTGGAGCGGCTCGACATTAAATGTGATGTGCTTGCAAAGGTTGAATCCGCACGCCGCCCAGGCAGCATCGTTTCTACGAATACGTCGGGATTATCGGCGGCGTCCATGGCAGAGGGGAGAAGCAAGGAGTTTCGGCAGCATTTTGCGGTAACCCATTTTTTCAACCCGCCGCGGTATATGAAGCTAGTTGAGATCGTGCCTACAGAAGACACCACTATCGAGGTTATTCAGCTGTTGACGGAGGTGTGCGAGAAGCGGCTTGGCAAGGGGGTCGTACTGGCGAAGGATACGCCTAACTTCATTGCGAACCGAATTGGCACTTACGGCATGCTCGTTACGCTTGAGGATACGCTGGCATTTGGGCTGACGGTAGAGGAAGCGGATGCCTTGACCGGTCCGGCGATGGGAAGGCCGAAGACGGCGACACTGCGTATGCTCGATTTGGTTGGGTTAGATACGCTGCTGCATGTCGTGGATAATGTGCGGGAGCGGAGCAGCGATCCAGCGGAGCAAAAGGTTTTTGCGAGGCCGCCCCTGCTAGAGAAGCTTGCAGCATCGGGACGGCTAGGTGAGAAAACGGGTGCGGGCTTTTACCGAAAGGTGAAGGGGAAAGGGGGCAGTGAGATTGAATCGCTTAAGCTGGATACACTCGAGTATGGGCCTAAGCGGTCAGTCAACTCAACTGTTATTGATGCGTCTAAGGCTGCGAAGGGTGCGGCGGCAAAAGTGAAGGCGCTGCTTCGCACAGACCCGCAGAACCGCTACGCTAAATTTGCATGGTCCACTATCAAAAAAACGCTGCTTTATGCAGCGGCACAAATCGGTGTCATTGCGGATTCAATCTCGGATATCGACCGCGCAATGCGCTGGGGCTTTAACTGGGAGCTTGGACCGTTCGAGCTGTGGGATGCGATAGGGCTTCGCAAATCGGTGCAGCAAATGCAGAAGGAGGGCGATGCAATCCCAGAGTGGGTGTCAGCTTGGCTGGAAGCCGGACATGAAAGCTTCTATAAGGTGGAGGGAACAGAGCGGGTTTATGCTGCAAGCGGAGCATACAAGAGAGAGGTAGAGGAAGCAGATTCGGTTTCCTTAACGGCATTAAAGGCTGCCGGAAAAACGGTATTGTCCACCTCAGGCGCTAGTCTAATCGATATTGGCGATGACGTTGTACTGCTGGAATTCCATTCGCCTAACAATGCCATCGGGGGTGATATTTTATCGGCGATTCGGCAAAGCACAGAGGAGGTGTCACAAAATTGGCGCGGGCTTGTGATAGCGAATGAGGGGAAAAACTTCTGTGTAGGAGCAAACCTGATGCTGCTATTAATGGAGGCGCAAAGCGGCGAATGGGATGAAGTGGAGGATATTATTCGTTTCTTCCAGAGCAGTATGCTTGGGCTTAAGCGGCTTGACCGTCCTGTCGTAGCTGCTCCGCACCGAATGACGCTGGGCGGCGGAGTAGAAGCATGCTTGCCTGCTGATCGCATTATTTATTCGCCAGAGACATACTTTGGATTGGTGGAAACGGGAGTTGGCCTTATTCCTGCGGGCGGGGGCTGCAAGGAAGCGGCTGCGATGGCAGCTGAACGGGCCTTTATTGCGAATGGCGGCAAGCCAGGCGGAGACCTGCAGCCGCATTTGAATGCGCTGTTTGAGACGATTGCGCTGGCCAAATCATCAACCAGCGGCTACGAGGTGCGCCGTTTGGGATTGATGCGGCCGCAGGATAAGGTCATTATGCGGCAGGAGGCACGGATAGCCGAGGCGAAGCGGGCGGTGCTGGAGCTGGACCGGGCGGGCTACTCGCCGCCAGCGGAGGAGCGTATTCGCGTTGCCGGACGAGAAGGCAGAGCGGTGCTTAAGGTAGCGGTGCAAGCGATGCAGCTTAGCGGCCATATTAGTGAGCATGACGCGCTTATCGCTGGCAAGCTTGGTTCTGTACTCGCGGGCGGGGACATTCAGCCAGGCGCTGAAGTGAGCGAGCAATATTTGCTCGATTTGGAATGCGAAGCATTCCTCAGCCTATGCGGCGAGCGCAAGACACAGGAGCGTATGAGCCATATGCTCGCGACAGGCAAGCCGCTGCGCAACTAGCCTAAAACGAAGGGGGAGAGTGAAATGTCAGCTTCATCACCGTTTGAAGATCACGCTCGTGATGCCGTTATCGTTGCTGCGGTGAGGACGGCGGTCGGCAAAGCATCAAAGGGGAGCCTTGCTGAGACGAGGGCAGAGGATCTTGGGCGAGCTGTGCTGCAAGGTGCGCTTGAGAGTCTGCCCGGCTTGTTGCCCGAGCTTATAGAGGATGTCATCATTGGCTGCGCAATGCCCGAAGGAGAACAAGGCTTGAATATGGCGCGCACGATCTCACTTTATTCGGGATTGCCGGTGACGACGCCAGCAGTAACGATTAACCGCTTTTGTGCATCAGGCCTTCAAGCAATCGCTTATGCAGCGGAGCGAATTAGGCTTGGCGATGCGGACGTTATTGCTGCTGGCGGAGTGGAGAGCATGAGCCATGTGCCGATGACCGGCTTCAGGCTGTCGCCGCATCCTGCGATTGTCGATACGATGCCAGAGGTTTATATGGGGATGGGCCATACGGCTGAAGAGGTTGCCCGCCGGTATGGGGTGACGCGTGAGGAGCAGGATGCGTTTGCAGCATCCAGCCATCGCAAGGCGGCAGCAGCTATTGAAGCAGGACGCTTCCAAGCCGAGATCGTGCCGATAACGACCAGCCGCTCCGGCGTGAACGATGCTGGCCGTCCATGGTCGAAAGTGATCACTTTCGATACAGATGAAGGCGTCCGGCCGGAGACGACGGTTCAGACGTTGGCGCCGCTCAAGCCCTCTTTTGCAAGAGAAGGTACGGTTACAGCGGGCAATACTTCCCAAATGAGCGATGGAGCAGCTGCGGTAATTGTGATGAGCAGGGCACGTGCGGAGGAGCTGGGCTATCGTCCGCTCGCCGTATTCCGCGGTTTCAGTGTAGCTGGCGTTGCTCCTGAGGTTATGGGCATCGGTCCCATTGAAGCCGTGCCTAAAGCGCTTAAGAAAGCGGGAATTACGCTTGAACAGGTCGATCTGTTTGAGCTAAATGAAGCGTTTGCGGCGCAGTGCGTCCCTATCATTAAGGAGCTTGGCATTAATCCTGAAATCGTCAATGTGAACGGCGGGGCTATTGCACTCGGACATCCGCTTGGTTGTACAGGAACAAAGCTGTCGGTGTCACTTATTCATGAGCTTGGTCGCAGAGGCGGCGGTATTGGCGTTGTCACGATGTGTATTGGCGGAGGCATGGGAGCAGCAGGCGTAATTGAAGTGTATAACTCAGACCAATAAGGTCGGCAGGCGGATAAGGGAGTTTGGCAGCATCCTGAAATAAAATATTCGGTTGGCTGAAAGGAGAACTGCGCATGACGGAGACGATACGTTTTGGCGGTCGGTTTGTCGTGGAAGACAGTGTGCCGGAATCGGTCGTGACGCCCGAGGATTTTACGGAAGAGCAACGAATGATGGCGGATGCGGCGCAGCAGTTCATGGATGCGGAAATAACGCCGCGCGATGCGGAGCTGGAAGCTTTAAATTATGATCTGACCGTAGAGCTGATGCGCAAAGCAGGCGAGCTTGGCCTGCTGGGCGCAGATGTGCCGGAGGCTTACGGCGGGCTGGGGCTCGACAAGGTAAGCACGACGCTGCTCGCAGAAACGTTGGCAAGATCCTCCTCGTTTGCGCTTTCGGTAGGCGCTCATACGGGAATCGGCACGCTGCCGATCGTTTTTTTCGGAACACCAAAGCAAAAAGAAACGTATCTCCCGGCACTTGCAACGGGGGAGCGCATCGCTGCTTATTGCTTAACTGAACCAGCATCGGGCTCGGACGCTCTAGGGGCGAAAACGACGGCAAGATTATCGCCAAATGGGAAGTACTACGTTCTTAATGGATCAAAGCTCTATATTACAAACGCAGGTTTTGCTGACTTATTTATCGTTTATGCGAAGGTAGACGGTGAGTATTTTACAGCATTTATTGTAGAGAAAGGCATGCCGGGGTTCAGTATTGGACCGGAGGAGCATAAGATGGGCATCAAGGGTTCTTCAACACGCCCTTTATTTTTTGAAGATGTGGCGGTACCGGTTGAAAACGTGCTTGGGGAGGTTGGAAAAGGGCATCAAATCGCATTTAACATTTTGAACATAGGACGCTTTAAGCTTGGAGCAGCTTGCCTCGGTTCGTCGAAGGAGACCATTGAGCTTGCATCGGCCTATGCCAATACGCGGAAGCAATTTGGGAAGGCAATTTCCTCCTATCCGTTAATAGGCGCCAAGCTGGCTGATATGAACATTCGTACTTATGTGCTTGAGAGCATGGTTTACCGAACTGCGGGCTGGATCGATTCGATGCTGCGGACGACAGAAGAAGGTGGGGCGGCAGTTGAAGGCATGACGGTCGCTAAGGCAATCGGAGAATATGCCATTGAATGCTCGATTATAAAGGTTTTTGCATCTGAGGCGCTTGATTTTGTAGCGGATGAAGGGGTGCAGATTCACGGCGGCTACGGCTATATTCGCGAGTATAAGGTGGAAAGAATTTATCGGGATTCGCGAATTAATCGGATTTTTGAAGGCACGAATGAAATTAATCGGATGCTCATTCCTGGCACGCTGATGAAAAAAGCGTTAAAGGGCGAGCTCCCGCTGCTCCGTAAAGCTCGTTCATTGCAAGCAGAGCTGCTACAGCCGATGCCGATTCCGCCTCTTGAAAAGCCGCTTAGCAAAGAAGCGTTCCGCGTAGGTCAAGCGAAAAAAATCTTCCTCGCCATCGGCGGGCTTGCTGTTCAGAAGCTGGGACTGCGGCTGGAGCAGGAACAAGAGGTGCTGTGTTCTCTTGCTGATCTTATGATCAACATCTTTGCCATGGAAAGCGCACTGCTGCGCTCACAAAAAATATGGAAGGCTAGCCGCGGAGTCGCTTCGGAAAAGACGGAAAATGTTTTAGCGATGACGACAGTTTTTGTGCAGGAGGCGATGGAGCGGGTTGAGTCACTAGCTAAGCTGGCACTTGCTGCGCTAGAGACGGGAGACGGGCTGCAGATGCAGCTGTCCGTCCTCAAAAAGCTGATGCGCGCGCCTATCTCTGATACGGTTGCTTTGAAGCGAACAATTGCCGCTCGTGTCATTAACAGTGAGCATTATGTCGTGTGAAGGGGGAGAGCATGAATGGATTCGCTCAGACCGGAAGATCCGTCTTTGCCCGAGCAACCGTCCACTCAATCTGAAGAGCAAGCGCGCCCATGGCTTCAACATTACCCGAAAGAGGTTTCTCCTTCACTGCACTATCCCGATCAGAGTATCGTCCAGTTTTTAATTAATGCGGCTAATCATCATCCAAATCATCCAGCCGTGCATTTCCTTGGCAAAATATTAACATACCGCGAGCTGCATGAGAATGCGGTTAATCTCGCTTATGGTCTCCTTTCCCTTGGCATAGCCAAAGGAGACCGGGTGGCAATCATGCTGCCGAATTGCCCGCAGGCAGTGGCTGCTTTTTATGGCGTGCTGCTTGCAGGCGGCGTCGTCGTTCAGACGAATCCGCKTTATGTGGAGCGGGAGCTTGAGCATCAGCTGGCAGATAGCGGAGCTGTTGCTGTCATTACGGTTGATCTGCTTTATGCACGCTTGTCTCGGGTTCGAGGCAAGCAGCCGGAGTCGGGCCCGCTGCCGCAGCTGAAGCATGCGATCATCACATCGATTAAGGATGGGCTGCCGTTTCCGAAAAACTTACTTTATCCTCTTAAGCAGCGAAAAGAGGGCTTTCGTGCAGATATTCCATATGGCAGCTTTGGTGTCGTTTCTTATAAGAAGCTGCTTGCAGCAAAGCATACGGATATGAGCCTGCCTGATTCGGCAAAAGGATCTGATCTTGCGGCTCTACAATATACAGGCGGCACAACAGGAACGCCAAAAGGTGTGATGCTGACTCATCGCAATCTCGTTGCCAATACGATACAAATATCTACTTGGTGCTATAAAGCGGAGGATGCTAAAGAGAGATTTTTAGCGGCACTGCCACTGTTTCATGTGTTTGGATTAACGGTATTAATGAATATGTCGGTACTGCGTGCGGGAACGCTTATATTACTTCCGCGCTTTGAAGTGGAGACGGTACTGCAAACGATTAATCAGCAGAAACCTACCATTTTTCCAGGCGCGCCAACGATGTATGTCGCACTCATCCATCATAAGTCCGCGGCAAAAATTGATTTTTCTTCTATTAATGTGTGTGTAAGCGGATCAGCGGCATTGCCGCTAGAGGTGCAGGAGAAGTTCGAAGCTTTAACTGGCGGAAGGCTTGTTGAAGGTTATGGCTTGTCGGAATCTTCTCCCGTCACACATGCCAATCCGGTATGGGAGAAACGCAAAATCGGCACGATCGGCATTCCTTTTCCGGATACGGATGCGGCAGTGATTGATCCTGAGAGCGGTGAGAGACTGCCTATCGGCGAGCTTGGGGAATTAATTGTTCGCGGTCCGCAGGTCATGCGAGGATATTGGAATAAGCCTGCTGAAACGGATCAGGTATTGCGGGATGGTTGGCTCCATACTGGCGACCTTGCTACGATGGATGAAGA